>QFPD01000214.1 GCA_003248845.1 Microbacterium sp.
TCATCGGGCGGGCCCTCCGCGCCGTCGTCGACACGAAGGCGCTCGGCGAGAACACCATCGTCATCGACTGCGACGTGCTGCAGGCCGACGGCGGCACTCGCACCGCGGCGATCACGGGCGCCTGCGTCGCTCTCGCCGACGCCATCGAGTGGGGCCGCGCGAAGGGCCTCGTCTCGAAGAACGCGAAACCCCTCATCGACTCCGTCGCGGCCGTCTCGGTCGGGATCATCGACGGTGAGCCGATGCTCGACCTCGCGTACGTCGAGGACGTCCGCGCCGAGACCGACATGAACGTCGTCGTCACAGGCCGCGGCCTTTTCGTCGAGGTGCAGGGCACGGCCGAGGGGGCACCCTTCGACAAGCGCGAGCTCGATGCGCTGCTGGAGCTCGGTGTCGCGGGCTGTGCCGACCTGCGCACCGCGCAGCTGGGGGCGCTGGAATCTTGATGCGCATCGTCCTCGCGACGCACAACACGCACAAGGTCGAGGAGTTCGGTGCGATCGTCGCGCGCGTCCGCCCCGATCTCGAGGTCGTCGGCTACGACGGGCCCGAGCCGATCGAGGACGGCGTGACGTTCGCCGAGAACGCGCTGATCAAAGCGCGCGCTGCCGCGGCGCACACGGGGCTGCCGGCTCTCGCCGACGATTCGGGCATCTGCGTCGATGCCCTGGGCGGAGCCCCGGGCGCCTTCTCCGCGTACTGGGCGGGGCACCGCAAAGACGACCGGGCGAACCTCGAGCTGCTCCTCGACCAGCTGTCCGACATCGCCGACCCTCGCCGCGCGGCGCATTTCACGTCGACGATCGCCCTCGTTCTGCCGGGCGGCGCGGAGCACGTCGTCGAGGGCGTCTGGCCCGGTCGTCTCGCGACCGCGCCCGCCGGCTCCGGAGGATTCGGCTACGACCCGATCTTCATCCCGGACGGCCAAGACGAGGGGAGCGAGCGCACGGCGGGGGAGTACACCGCGGCGGAGAAGAACGCGGCATCCCACCGCGCCCGCGCCTTCGTCGCCCTTGCGCCGCTCTTGGCGAGTCTTCCCGGCGACTGAGAATCACACTCATTCCCGACTGGGGAGCCTTCGCGCGCGCGGCGCCGAGTCGGGCATAGCCTCGAGACATGCACGATCACGCGCACGGGGTCTCGGGAGTGCGCGGGCAGGCCAACCACCGCCTTCTCGCCATCTCCCTGACGCTGACATCACTCGTCATGGTCGTCCAGGTCGTCGGCGCCGTCCTGACCGGGTCGCTGGCGCTCCTCGCGGATGCCGCGCACATGTTCGCGGATGCCTCGGCGCTCGTGATCGCGCTCATCGCGAGCCTCGTCGCCGCGCGCCCGGCGAACGAACGCAACACCTACGGCTATCAGCGGGCGGAGGTCTTCGGCGCGCTCATCAACGCCGTGCTGCTGATCGCCCTGTGCGTCTGGATCGCCATCGAGGCGATCGGTCGCCTCGTGACCCCGTCCGAGCATGAGGTCGCGGGCGGCCTCATGCTCGCCGTCGCGGTGACGGGCCTCGTGGCCAACGCGATCTCGATGTGGTTGCTGTCGGCCGCTCAGCGCACGTCGATCAACGTTCGCGGCGCGTACCTCGAGGTGCTCGGTGACCTGATCGGCTCGGCCGTCGTCATCGTCGCGGCGATCGTCATCTGGACGACGGGATGGATGCCGGCCGATGCCCTGGCGTCCCTTCTCATCGCGGTCATGATCGTGCCGCGCGCGATCACGCTCCTGCGCGAAGTGTTCGCCGTGCTCGGTGAGCGCGCGCCGGAGGGCACGGACGTCGCCACGATCCGCGAGCACATCCTCTCCGCCGACGGTGTCGCCGACGTGCACGACGTGCACGTCTGGCAGCTCACGCGGGGCGCCCCCGTCTTCACGGCGCACGTCGTCGTCGAGCCCGACGTGCTCACGAGCGGTCGGTCGGGCGCGCTGCTGTCGAGTCTGCAATCCTGTCTCGCAGAGCATTTCGACGTCGAGCACTCGACATTCCAGTTCGAGCCCGCCGGGCACACGGAGCACGAAGCGCACTGATGCCGCGCGCCGGTCGTATGCGACGATGCAGAGGATGACTTCCCCCGAGGACGAACTCGCGGCACTCCGGGAGCGCGCCTATGGACCCGGCGCCGACATCCTCGATGATCCGGACGCGCTCGCCCGGCTTCACGAGCTCGAGGCGGAGGCGAAGCCTGTCGTCGCGGACACGGACACGGACGCGGCTGCCAACGCGCACGCGGAGCCGGATGCGTCGGCGACGGCGTCTGCGCCCGACGTGGCGACGGACGCCCCGGTTGAGCCGACGACGGCGCCCCGACACGCTGCACGCCAGATCCCGCGCGCCTGGCTCATCGCGTGGGCGGCATCGATCGCGCTCGTCGGGATCATCACGGGCGCGATCGTGTTCTCGCTGGCATCCATTCGCCCCGTGTCCCCGGTGACGGGTGCCGTGCAGGTCGCGACCCTCGATGAGCCGGTCGCGCCGGAGAGCGTCGGCTGGCTGTCGTTGTGGACGCGTTCGGGGCAGAAGGCCAGCGCGTTCGAATTCTTCGGTCTGGTCGCCGTGCACTTCCCCGAGGGGCTCTACGCCGACCAGTCGTGCCTCATGGTCGGCGACATCACGAACTTCACCCGGGACGGAGACTCGATCAGCTACGAGGGTCGCACCTACACCGGCTGCGGCGCGGGTCCGTTCCCCGCGACGGTGCAGTTCGTCGTCGACGATCAGTCGCCCGCCGAGCTCCGCGCACACTATCCCGACGGCACCGCTCTGAGCTTCGTGCTCGACGGCGACGTCGTGGGCGTCTTCATGGCAGCTCCGAGTTCGCCGACACCTCGGCCGGCGTGACGTCGTCTCGGACACCCCGCCAGCGCGCGTGGCGGAGCGTGCCCGACGGCGTGAACTCGGCGAACTCGACCTCTGCGACGACCTCGGGGCGCAGCCACAGCGCGTCCGCGGCATCCGCCGCCGGAACGCCGACGAACGGGTTCTGCTCGGAGCGGAGGGGGGCGAACAGGGCTGTCAGGCGGCTCAGCTCGCGCTCGCTGAACCCGGAGCCGACGCGGCCGACGTAGCGGAGCCCTCCGTCCGAAGGGATGCCGACGAGGAGTGACCCGATCGCTCCGCTGCGCGCGCCTCTGCCGGGACGGATGCCGCCGATGACGACGTCCCGCGTCGCCGTGATCTTGACCTTGAGCCACTCCTCGGAGCGCGCACCCCGCCGGTACGGTGATCGCGGATCCTTGACGACGATGCCCTCGAGGTGCAGGGCGCGCGCCGTTGCGAGCGCGGCGTCGACGTCGTCTGCGACCGGCGGGACGACGAGCGGTGCGGCGATGTTCGCGGTGATGCGGTCGAGGATCTCCCGGCGCTCGCGGAGCGCGAGCGATGCCACGTCACGCCCGTCCGTGCGCAGCACGTCGAACAACAGGAGTTGTACGGGCGTGCGTGCGGCCTCGCGTTCGATCTCGTGCGGCTTCGTGAGGTGCATACGCGCCTGCAGCCGCGTGAAGCTCGGGCGGCCGGCGGCATCCATCGCGACGATCTCGCCGTCGAGGACGGCGGGCACCGACCCGAGTGCGGCGGCCGCGTTCGTCAGCTCCGGATATCGCGCCGTGATATCGGTGCCGCTGCGGGCACGCAGGCTCAGGGCTGCGCCGTCCCACGTCGCGATCGCGCGGACGCCGTCCCACTTGAATTCGACCCAGGGCACGCCCCACCGCCTTGCGGACGCCGCCGCCAGGGCGGGCGTGGACGGCGTCGCGAGCATGGGCGCGTCGCGCACGTCGTGCACGTTCCGTGTGCCGCTGCGGGGGGCTGTGACGGGCGTGCGCCCTCCGCGGGCGTCTTGCGCGGGCATGCGGTGTAGCAGCCACTGCGACTTCTCCCCGTCGCCCGTCGTGCGGATCAGCGCGAAACGTGCCGTGCCGAGCGGGCCGCCCGGTCGACCCGTCGCCGTGAAGATCACCTCGTCGTCGCGCCACTTCTCGGCGCGGTACTCCCCGGCATCCCAGATCGTCATCGTGCCGGCGCCGTACTGGCCGGCGGGAATCGTCCCGGCGAAGTCGAGGTAGGCCAGCGGATGCGGCTCGGTCATGACCGCGAGGTGATTGCGCTCGCCGTGCTGCGGCACCCCCTTCGGCACGGCCCAGCTGACGAGGACGCCGTCGCGTTCGAGGCGCAGGTCGTAGTGCAGCCGGCTGGCGTGGTGCTCCTGCACGACGAAGCGGGTCTCGCCGCCGGGCGCGGGATCCGCGGCGTCGGGGAAGGGCTCTGGTGTCGCGCCCGGCGTCCGCTTGGCGACGTACGTGCGCAGGGCTGCCGCGGCGTCGGGCGACGCGGCCGCGGCATCCGGCGCCGGAG
>QFPD01000414.1 GCA_003248845.1 Microbacterium sp.
CGAGGCGGCTCAGCCCGTGATCGTGACGCGGACCCCCGCGCCGCCGTCGGCGGGGGCGACATGGATGCCGGCGGCATCCGCCACCAGCCAGGTCGGGCCCGCTGCGGCGGCGTGCGGGCCGATGCCGATGACGCGCATGCCGGCGCCGAGGCCGGCGGCGATGCCGTTCGGCGAATCCTCGACGACGATGCAGTTCGCGGGCTCGACTCCGAGCGCGCGAGCGGCGGCGACGAAACCCTCCGGGTCGGGCTTGCTGCGCGTCACGTCCTCGGCCGTCACGGAGAGCGCCGGCATGGGCAGGCCCGCGGCATCCATCCGGGCGCGGGCGAGCGGAAGCGTGGCGCTCGTGACCAGCGCGTGCGGCAGACCCTCGAGGTCGGCGAGCAGCGCTGCAGCGCCCGGGATCGCCACGACGCCGTCGGTCTGGGCCGTCTCCGCGGCGAGGAGCTCACGGTTCTCGGCGAGGTTGACCTCATGCGGGCGGTCGGGCAGAAGGAGCGCCATCGAGTCCTGCCCCTGACGCCCGTGGATGATCCCGAGAGCACGGGCGGGGTCGATGTCGTGCTCGAGCGCCCACTGCGTCCAGAGCCGCTCGACGACGGCGGTGGAATCGACGAGCGTTCCGTCCATGTCGAGAAGGACGGCGGCAGCGTCGACGGTCGCCTCGGTGACCATCGACGGCACGCGCAGTCCGGGCCAGCCGTTCCACAGCGGCGGCACGTGCCACGCTCCGGTGGCCGCGCCCGAGGCGTCGCGTGTGACGATCGCACGGTGCGGAGAGGTCGTGTCGACGACGTGCACGAGTACCGAGCCGTCGGGACGCGTCTCACCGCGGGTCGCGACGGTGAGGCGATCGGCCTGCCCCGGCGCCGCGGAGGCCGTCATCACGACCTCGCGCCATGCGGTCGCGACCGGCAGGTCCCCGACGCCGGGGAGAGTGAGCGTCCAGCCGTTCGCGTCGCCCGCGTCGGCGAGGGCGAGGCCGTTCGAGTCGAACGGCGACTCCCACGGCCACGGCGCGATGCGGTCACGCGCGTCCCAGGAGTCACGCGCGACGGATGCCGCCGGGGCTGTCTTGCCCGCGGCATCGAGCGCCGGATCGAGCGCCGGGTCTGCTCCTCCGGCGGCGTCGGCGAGC
>QFPD01000215.1 GCA_003248845.1 Microbacterium sp.
ACGATCGGAGCGAGATGACTTTGCAGACGGTTCTTCTCCCGGCGCCCGCCGGCGTCACAGCGCGGCTCGGCTGGGACCCGGCGACGACGGTGCACGATCGGCGCCGGATCATCGCGAAAGAGCTCATAGCCGCGAAGCTCGGCTGCGAGCCGACCGACGTGAGGATCGAGCGCGAAGCTCCGCGCGGCTTCGGCTACCACACGCGCCTGATCGCTTCGCGGGACGGCGAGGAGCTCCCGATCGCGATCGTGACGGCGAGCTTCCGCGCGGCGACCGTCGTCGCCATCTGCGATCCGGGGCTGCCGCTCGGCATCGACATCAGAGACGCCCACCCCGAGCCCGCGGATCTGCGCCTCATGCGCAAGCACTCGCACCTCGTCGACGAGAACGACGTCGATGACCTGCTGCGCCACTGGACCAGCGTGCAAGCGGTGATCGAGGCCGACGGCCGAGGAGTGCGGATGGCTCCCGAGCGTGTCCGGCTCGACTCGACGCGTCAGCACGGATGGTTCCGCGACCGCAACATGCGTTACGCCCTGACGGATGCCTCCCAGGACGGCTGGATCATCACGCTCGCGGTCGGTGAGCTTCCCTCCGCCTGAGTCCTCAGGAACGCGGCCGATGTCGGTCTCGCGTCAGGTGATGAGGTCGGGCAGCGCCGCATCGAGTTCGGCGAGCCACGCATCGGCATTGCCGTCGGACGGCGCACGCCAGTCGCCGCGCGGGGAAAGCGACCCGGCCGGCAGCACCTTCGGCCCATTCGGGATCGCTGTGCGCTTGAACTGGGCGAAGCCGAAGAAGCGCTTCAGGAACACGCGCAGCCACCGCACGATCTCGGCGCGGTCGTAGGCGTAGCGATCCGCACCGGGGAAACCAGGCGGCCAGGCGCCCGCCTCTGCATCCGCCCACGCCTGTTCGGCGAGGAACGCGATCTTCGAGGGCCGCAGCCCGTAGCGCAGCACGTGGAACAGGGCGAAATCGTGCAGTGCGTACGGCCCGATGGTGTCTTCGGTCGACTGCACCTTGCCGTCCTGACCGGCGGGCACGAGCTCGGGGCTGATCTCGGTATCGAGCACGGATTGCAGTACGTCCTTCGCGTCCTGCGTGAGGGCGGCGCCGGAGTCGGGGTGTGCGATGACCCAGCGGATGAGGTGCTGGATGAGCGTCTTCGGCACGCCCGCGTTGACGGCGTAGTGGCTCATCTGGTCGCCGACGCCGTACGTGGCCCATCCGAGCGCGAGCTCGGAGAGGTCAGACGTGCCCACGACGAAGCCGCCGTTCTGGTTCGCGAGGCGGAACAGGAAGTCGGTGCGTGCGCCCGCCTGCACGTTCTCGAACGTCACGTCGTACACCGGCTCGCCGTCGGCGTAGGGGTGCTGGATGCCGCGCAGCAGCTCGGTCGCCATCGGTCGGATGTCGATCGTCGACGTCGTCGCGCCGATCGCGTCGGCGAGGGCGATCGCGTTCGAGCGCGTGTGATCGCTCGTCGCGAAACCCGGCATCGTGTAGGCGAGGATGTCGCTGCGCGGCCGCCCCATCCGGTCCATCGCGCGCGCCACGACGAGCAGGGCGTGCGTCGAATCCAGCCCGCCGGAGACCCCGATGACGGGCCGCGGCGACCCGATGGCGCGCATGCGCTGCTCGAGACCGGACACCTGGATGTTGAACGCCTCATAGCAGTCCTGGTCGAGGCGGGCCGGGTCGTCCGGCACGAAGGGGAACCGGTCGAGGGGGCGTCGAAGCGTCGTGACGGAGGCCGGCGGTGCGACGTCGAACGGGATGACGCGCGCGAACTCGCTCGCAGGGGTCAGCACCCTATTGTCGTCGAAGGTGCCCTGCCGCACCCGATCCTGTCGCAGGCGGTCGAGGTCGATGTCGGCGATCGCCATGCGCGGCGCTCCCGGGAACCGCTCGGTCTCGGCGAGAAGCGCGCCCGACTCGTAGATCATCGTCTGGCCGTCCCACGAGACGTCGTTCGTGGATTCGCCGAGCCCGGCCGCCGCGTACACGTAGGCGGCGTTGCAGCGGAACGACTGCGACTTCGCGAGCAGGTGCCGGTCGTCGGCGCGGGCGACCGTGATGGGGCTGCCGGAGAGGTTCAGCAGGACGGTCGCACCCGCGAGCGCCGCGGTGGACGACGGCGGGATCGGCACCCACATGTCCTCGCAGACCTCGGCGTGCACCACGAGGCCGGGGACGTCGGATGCCTCGAACAGCAGGTCGGCGCCGACCGGAACCTCCTCGCCGGCGAGGGTCGCGGTCGCGGGGGCGTCGGCGCCGGCGGCGTACCAGCGGGCCTCGTAGAACTCGCGGTAGGTGGGCAGGTACGTCTTCGGGGCGATGCCGAGGATGCGGCCGCGATGGATGACCACGGCGCAGTTGTACAGGCGCGAGCCGAGCCGCAGTGGCGCGCCGACGACGAGGAGCGGCATCAGATCACGCGAGCGCGCGGCGATCTCGGCGATCGCGGCGCGGGCGGCGTCGAGCACGACGTCTTGCATGACGAGGTCGTCGATCGCGTAACCGGTCACGCACAGTTCGGGGAACACCGCGACGGCGACGCCGGCGTCGTGGGCCTCGCGCGCCGCGGCCATGACCATCTGCGCGTTGCGTGCAGGGTCGGCGATCGCGACAGGGATCGTGCAGGCCGCGACGCGCGCGAAGCCGTGCCGGTAGACGCTCTCGAACGGTAGCTGCTCGCTCACGCCCCCAGTCTGGCATCTCACCCGCGGTGTCGGAGGAGGTGGATAGTGTCGATCGCGGAAGGGCGACATGCGATACATCGAGGGTGACGGCGACGGCGGACGCATCGTCTGGAGTGCGAGCGACCTGAAGGCGGCCGCCGAGTGCGAGTTCGCGTGGTTGCGCCAGATCGACGCGAAGCTCGGGCGCGTGAGTGCCGTGGAAGAGCCGCAGGATCTGACGCTCGAGCGCGCGGGCCGGCTCGGCACGCAGCACGAGCTCCGTCAGCTCGAGGCGTATCGAGCGCAGTTCCCCGGGCCGGGGCGGGTCGTCGAACTCCCCGAGACGCGCTCGTCGGATGCCGAGGGCATCGCCGCAGCGGTCGCTGCGACGAACGCGGCACTCGCGGACCCCGTCGTCGACGTGATCTACCAGGCTGTCTTCTCGACCGACGAGTTCGTCGGGTTCGCCGACTTCCTCGTGCGCGACGAGAGCGGTGCGTGGGTCGTTCAGGACACGAAGCTCGCCCGGCACGCCCGCGTGACCGCGCTCATGCAGCTGGCGGCATACGTGGATCAGCTCGATCGGCTGGGGGTGCCGCGCAGCGCCCGAGTCGAACTGCTCCTGGGCGACGGGACGACGTCGACGCACGCGGTGCGCGACCTGATGCCGGTCTTCAGGCTGCGCCGCGATCGCCTGCGTGCCCTCATCGCCGATCGCGATCTCGCCACCGGGGCGCGAGGGTCCGCGATCGCCTGGGGCGATGATCGCGGAGCGCTCCGCGTCGTCGCGTGCGGGCGTTGCGCGACCTGCGATGCGGAAGTCGTCGCCCACCGTGACCTGCTGCTCGTCGCCGGCATGCGCCCCGTGCAGCGCGAGCGGCTCCGCGCGGACGGCATCCGTTCGATCGACGACCTCGCGGCCGCCCGCGAGGCTCCCGAGCGGATGTCGGGGGAGACGTTCGCGGGCCTGCGCACTCAGGCGCGTCTGCAGCTCGAGAGCCCTGCGGGGGGCGTCGGCGCGATATCCGATCCGCACGCTATCCCGACGTACGAGGTCGTCTTCCCGAAGGCGATCGGGGCTCTGCCACGGCCCGATCGCGGCGACATCTTCTTCGACTTCGAGGGCGACCCTCTGTACACCGAGACGCCGCCCCCGGGAGCGACACCGCAGTGGGGCATCGACTATCTCTTCGGCTGGGTCGATGACCGTGAGGAGTACACCGCCATCTGGGCGCACAGCTTCGCCGAGGAGAGGGCTGCGCTCGAGACGTTCCTCGACATCGTGAAGCTCCGTCGCGCGGCACACCCCGGCATGCACATCTACCACTATGCGCCGTACGAGACGACGCACCTCCTCGCGATGGCGGCACGCTACGGGGTGCGTGAGGCGGAGGTCGACGCGCTGCTGCGCGAAGGCGTGTTCGTCGACCTCTATCCGATCGTGCGGCGCGCGCTGCGCGTGGGGTCGCGCTCGTACTCGATCAAGAAGCTCGAGCCGCTCTACATGGGCGACGAGGTGCGCACCAGCGACGTCCAGAAGGGCGACGACTCGATCGTGCGCTACGTCGAGGCTCGCGCTCTCGCCGAGGACGGCCAGGCGGATGGCGCGCGCGAGATCCTGGACGATC
>QFPD01000216.1 GCA_003248845.1 Microbacterium sp.
CCTGGTCCTGGCTCTGCCGGGCGAGCGTGCCGTAGGTCTTCTCGAACCGGTAGCCGGCGTACCAGAGCGGCGCGCAGACGAGCAGGAACGTGAGCCCGAGCGCCCAGTGCCAGCGGAACAGCAGCGCCATGCCGACGAGGATCGTCAGGATGTTGACGACGAGGAGGACGAGGCCGAAGGCGAGCCAGCGCCGCAGCATCGAGATGTCCTGCATCATGCGACTGAGCAGCTGCCCCGACTGCCAGCGGTCGTGGAAGGCGACGGGCAGACGCTGCAGGCGCTCGTAGAAGCTCGTGCGCATGTCGTACTCGACGCTCGTCGAGGGCGCCAGGACGAACCAGCGCCGGAGCCACACCATGAGCGCTTCGAGGAGCCCCAGCAGCAGGATGAGCCCCGCGCCCCACGCGAGCGCGCCGACATCCCCCGTCGAGATCGGGCCCTGCACCAGGGTCTCGAGCACGAGCGGGATGGAGAGGGCGAGCAGGCTCGCACCGAGCGCGCTCACGGCACCCAGCACGAGGCGCCCGAGGACGGGTTTCGCGAACGGGAAGAGGCGGGAGAGGGCCCGGATGGTCGAGGTTTTTTCGGACGGTGAGGTCATGATCCTTGCGGGGGTGGTGCGGAAAGAGATGCCGAAGATGCGGCGCCGGCGAAGAGGCGGGCGCGCGGACGCACGAAGACGTGCGGGGCCCGAATGCAGGAGAACGCGATGCGAGGCGGAGCCATGCCGCCAGAGGGAGATGCGCGGGCGTTATCCCCGGGACGCCCCGGCCGCGAACGGACGGAGGACGGCGGGCTTCGTGTAGACGATGGCCGTGGACATGAGTTCCTCCAGGTTCGGTGAGCGGGGGCGCGTCGCCGGGTTGCGGCGACAGCCCTCCAGAGTATCCCTGAGAGTCAGCTGTGCGCAAGCATCTGTTCGCTCGGATCAGCGGGTGAGAGCGGCCTCGCGGTCGAGGAGCGCCTGCTTGACGGGCAGCCCCCACGCGAACCCACCGAGTGCTCCGCCGGTGCGGAGCACTCGGTGGCACGGCACGAACAGGGCGGCGGCATTGCGCGCGCAGATGGACGCGGCGGCGCGCACGGCGCTCGGCGAGCCGAGCGCCGCCGCGAACTCGGCGTACGTGAGGGGACGGCCGGGTGCGACGCGGCGGAGCGCCTGCCAACCCGCGCTCTGCATTGCCGTCCCGCTCTGATGCACCTCGACATCGTCGATCGCGGCGAGGTCGCCGTCGTAGTACGCCGTGACGGCCGCCGCCGCGTCGACAGAACCCTCGCGCACGTCGGACGGCGGCATCCGCAGGCGCCCGAGGATCGCCGCCGGGTCGGCCGTCCACCCGCTCGCGAGCACGCGCTGACGCTCGTCGACGAGCAGGGTGAAGGCTCCGTCGGGGGTGTCGAGGGTCTGGATCGTGGCGGTCATCGGGTGGTCCTTTCGCGAGGTGGCACGGCGCGCCACAGGTGCGCCGTGAGGTAACTGCGCCACGGGGCCGTGCGGGCGGCCCACCGGTCGAATCCGCGCGGGTCCGCCGGGATCCCGGCGGACGCCGCCCCCGCCCGCACCGCGACATCACCCGGCAGGGTGATGTCGGGGTCCCCCAGCACGCGCATGCGCACGTAATCGGCCGTCCAGGGGCCGACGCCCGGCAGCGCGAGCAGCGCCGCGCGCTGCTCGCGCGTCTCGTCACCCGCGGTGAGAGACAGCGTTCCGTCCGCGAGAGCTGTGGCAGCGTTCACGACCGCGCGGATCCGCGCTCCCGGCCCGCGCAGCACCTCGTGCCCGTGTGCGGCGATGGCCGCCATCGTCGGGAACAGCCGGTCGAAACGCGCACCTGCGCCCTCGTCGGAGGGCGGAGCGTCGTCACCGAATCCGGCGACCCGCTCCCCCAGCGCGTCGGTGAGCGCCGACAGCGCCGTCGTCGCGGCGCCGACGGTGATCTGCTGCCCCACCATCGCCCGGATGAGCATCTCGTGCGGATCGACCGCACCGGGGACGCGAATGCCGGGGACCCGGGCGACGAGCGGGGCGAGCTCCGGGTGCGTGCTGAGCGCGGCATCGACCGCGAGCGGATCGGCATCGAGGTCGAAGAGTCGCCGCGCCCGCGCGACGAGAACGGGGAGATCGCCCAGCTGGGTGAGCTTCGCGCGCAGACGCACCCGTCCCGCGTCGTCGGTGCGCAGCTCGAACCAGGCCGGTCCGCCCGGGAGGCGAACGGTCCGGGCGAAGGACGTCGCCGCGCCGACTTCGGCTCCCGCGACGGCGCGCGCCGCCATCCATGCGAACAGCCCTGCGACGTCGAGCGGTCCGCGATGCGGCAGAACGAGGTCGATCGCGCCCGGTGCGGGGAGGGCGGCATCCCCACGCCGACGCGCGCGCAGCGCGAGGGGCGCCATTCCGAACACCTCGCTGATGGTGTCGTTGAACTGGCGGACGCTCGCGAACCCCGCCGAGAACGCGACATCCGATGCTGACAGATCGGTCGAGACGAGGAGCATCCGCGCCGTGTGCGCGCGCTGCGCGCGAGCGAGGGCGAGGGGGCCGGCGCCGAGCTCCTCGGTGAGCAGGCGGGTGAGGTGGCGCGACGAATAGCCGAGCCGCGCGGCGAGACCGGGCACGCCCTCGCGCTCGACGACGCCGTCCGCGATGAGGCGCATGGCACGTCCTGCGACGTCGCCGCGCAGGTTCCACGCCGGCGAGCCCGGCGCGGCTTCCGGAAGACACCGCTTGCAGGCGCGGTAGCCCGCCTCGTGCGCGGCGGCGGATGTCGGGTAGAACGTCACGTTCTCGGGCTTCGGCGTGCGCGCCGGGCAGCTCGGTCGGCAGTAGATGCCCGTCGAGCGCACGGCCGTCACGAACTGCCCGTCGAACCGCGCGTCGCGCGCGTCGATCGCCCGGTAGCGCTCGTCGAAGGTCAGGGATGCCGCGAACATGCCCCCAGCCTCGCACGTGACCGCCCCCGCGGCTCGCGGAAATCGGACACAACGGTGCAACCCTCCCGACCGACCGCGGCCGGCGGTTCGGCTGTCAGTGGAAGAAGTGCCGCTCGCCCGTGAAGAACATCGTGACGCCCGCGGCGCGCGCGGCGTCGATGACCTCCTGGTCGCGCACCGAGCCACCCGGCTGCACGATCGTCCGGATCCCGGCGTCGATGAGCACCTGCGGTCCGTCCGCGAACGGGAAGAACGCGTCGGATGCCGCGACCGACCCGGCGGCGCGGTCGCCCGCACGCTCGACGGCGAGGCGGCACGAGTCCACGCGGTTGACCTGCCCCATGCCGATGCCGACCGTCGCCGACGCCTGCGCGAGGACGATCGCGTTCGACTTCACGGCACGGCACGCCTTCCACGCGAAGGCGAGGTTGGCCTTCTCCTCGTCGGAGGGCATATCGCCCGTGACGAGCTCCCACCCGTCGACCAGGGTCTCGACCTCGGGCGGGAAGCGGTCGGCGTCCTGAAGGAGGAGCCCGCCGGAGAGAAGGCGCACGTCCATCGGCTCCTGCCGCCAGTCGTCGGGCAGCCGCAGCACGCGGAGGTTCTTCTTGAGACGGAAGACCTCGAGCGCCTCGGGCTCGAAGTCGGGCGCGACGATCACCTCGGTGAAGATGTCACGGAGGTTCTCGGCCATCTTCAGGGTCACCGTGCGGTTGGCTGCGATCACACCGCCGAACGCCGAGACCGGGTCGCACTCGTGCGCGCGCAGATGCGCCGAGGCGATGGGGTCGAGTGCCTGGGGCGCGGCGATCGCGATGCCGCACGGGTTCGCGTGCTTGATGATCGCGACCGCGGGCTTGACCATGTCGAACGCGGCGCGGAGCGCGGCATCCGCGTCCACGTAGTTGTTGTAGCTCATCTCCTTGCCCTGCAGCTGCGTCGCCTGGGCGATGCCGTGGCCGCCGACGCGGGAGTACAGCGCGGCGCGCTGGTGCGAGTTCTCGCCGTAGCGCAGGGTCTGGAGGCGCTCGGCCTTGATGGTGAGGTGCTGGGGCAGGTCGCCCTCGGACTCGAGGGACTCCTGCGCGAACCAGGTCGCGACGGCGCGGTCGTACGCGGCGGTGTGCGCGAAGGCGCGCGCCGCGAGTTCGCGACGCTGCGACAGTGACGTGCCGCCCTGACCCAGAGAGTCGATGATCGCCGGGTACGACTCGGGCGAGACGACGATCGCGACGTTCGCGAAGTTCTTCGCCGAGGCGCGCACCATCGCGGGACCCCCGATGTCGATCTGTTCGACGACGGCATCGCCGGTCGCGCCGG
>QFPD01000217.1 GCA_003248845.1 Microbacterium sp.
GCGCCCGCACCTGGAAGACGAAGTACTGCTCGATGCGGGTTCCCGAGCCGGTGAGCGTCTGCCACAGCCGGTCGGGCGAGAGCGCATAGTCGCCGATCGACAGTGCGACGCCGGCCGCAACGACGGCGAGAACGAGGGTGATGGTGACGACGCGCATCCGGCGCCGGGCGGCTCCGGCGCGGATGTTCAGGGAGATGCTCACAGCGCCACCCGCCTCGGCTGCAGCACGAGCGCGACGAGCAACGGCGCGCCGAGGAACGCGACGACGATGCCGGCCTGCACCTCGCCGGGGAGGGCGACGACGCGGCCCAGCAGGTCGGCGAGGAGGAGCAGCGCGGCGCCCAGCGGCATCCCGATCCAGAAGAGCCGCCCGTAACTGCCCCCGACCAGCGGGCGGAGAACGTGCGGGACGAGGAGCCCGAGGAACACGATGGGCCCTGCGATCGCCGTCGCCCCGCCGCAGAGCAGGATGGCTGCGGTGATCCCCAGTGCGCGGCTGCGGGCGACGTCATGCCCGAGCCCCGTCGCCGTCGCCGCGCCCAGCGCGATGAGATCGAGGCCCCGCGCCGAGGCGAGGGCGAGAATCGCGCCGACAGCGAGGGCCGGCAGCACGAGCGCGACAGCGTCGAGGCCCCGCGCGGTGAGGCCGCCGACGGACCAGTATCGGTAGACGTCGAGGGCGTGGATGTCGGTTGTGAGGATGAGGAACGTCGCCGCCATGAGTCCCGCGGTCACCGCGGCACCCGTGAGCGCGAGCTTTGCGGGATCGGCGCCGTTCGGCCCGCGGCCGCCGATGAGGGCGACCAGGACCGCCGCGCCCGCGGCGCCGACGAAGGCGAACCAGATGAAGCCCGTCGGGGTGACGAGGCCGAACAGCGTGATCGCGACGAGCACAGCGACCGAGGCGCCCGCGTTGACGCCCAACAGCCCCGGGTCGGCGAAAGGATTGCGCGTGAGTCCCTGCATGACGGTGCCGGCGAGGGCGAGCGCCGCTCCCGCGCAAAGGCCGATCACGGTGCGCGGAGCGCGCTGGGTGAGGACGACGACGTGGTCGGGGTTCGCGGCATCCGGCGCGATGAGCGCGCGCCAGACATCTGCGAGCGCGATGTCACGCGCTCCGATGGTGAGAGAGAGGACGACGGCGGCGAGGAGCACGACTGCGGCGGACGCCGCGACGAGCGTCGTGCCCCGAGGCGTGCGCGTGCTCGCGCGCGGGGTCGTCCGGTGCGCGCTCACTCCGCTCGCTCAGCCTGTCCGAGCCGCCAGTAGCCCATGAAGGCGACACGGCGCCGATCGACGCCGCAGTCGCTGACGAGGTGGCGGCGGAGCGTCTTGATCGTCGCGGCCTCCCCCGCGATCCACGCGTAGAACTCCCCCTCACCGGCGGCAGGGCTGTCCCACAGCAGGTCGCGGTCGACATCCACGTCTTCGAGATGCTGCTCGCGCGGAGCCGCGGCACGATCGAGCACCGCGCGGTTCTCGGTTGTCCAGGCCGCCACGGCGGAGATCAGCTGCGCCCCGTGATCGGCGTCGCGCCGCGCGAGCCAGCGCACCCGCGCGCCCGCGGGAGCCGCGATCTCCACGGCGTCGAGCGCCGTCGGAACCTCGACGAAGACGTCGGCATCGGAGTGCGCGTCGAGGGACGCGAGGATGCCGCTGATCGCGGGCACGGCCGTCTCGTCACCGACGAGGAGCAGTCGGCGCGCGGTGCCCGGATGCCAGTCGAGGCCGATGCGAGACTGCGCGCTGCGCTCATCAGGCCCGACGACGATGACGCGGTCACCGACGGTCGCGGCCTCAGCCCATGCCCCTGCCGGGCCGGGGTCGCGATGCGTCACGAAGTCGACGTCGAGCTCGCGTGCCACGGGATCGATGCGGCGCACGGTGTACGTCCGGAACGGGTTGCGCTCACTCTCCGGCAGTCCACGCCAGCGGTCGTACCAGTCTCCCGCCTCCTCGTCCTGACCGAAGTCGGCGTATCCGCCCACGAGGTTCGCAAGCGGCAGGACGACCTTGATCCGCTGATCAAGCCCCGCCGTGCCGAAATGGACGAGGTCATCGCCGACGAACGTCACCCGGATGAAGTGCGGACTGAGCCTGCGCACCGCGCCGACGCTGACCGCGTATGGGCGGTAGGCAGGCCGAACGGCGGTGTCGAGATGGGGCATGCCATTAGGGTAGCCTTACCTCACGTCAGACCAAAACCGTCACCGTCGTAGGCCCTCACTTTCGACGACGTGCCCCATCCGCAGTCCCGGCAGCACCGCGATGACGGCGAGTGCCGTGGCGATGAGGAAGACGGCGGGGAATGCGGCATCCGATGCGCTGAGCGCCACGAACGTGAGTCCCATGACGGCGATGGATGCCGAGGCGCCCACCGAATCCGAAATCGACAGCGCCGAGGAGTTGAAGCCCTGGTTCTGCGGCGTCGAGTACGCCAGCGTCAGAACCGTCAGACGCGGGTACATGAGCCCCATTCCCGCTCCCGCGAGCGCCCAGCCCGCGATGAGCACCCAGGGCGGCAGGTGCCACGCGGCGGTGGCTGCTGCGGCGAGCGTCGCCGCGATGAGCAGCGACGCTCCGACGAGGGTGATGCGCGCGTTGCCGAGGCGGTCGCCGACGCGTCCCTGAACGTCCGCTCCCACCGCCCACAGGAGAGCCGCGCTCGTGAGGCCGAGCCCGGCCGTCGTAGCGGAGAACCCGTAGTCGTCGATGAGGAGGTACGGCACGTAGATCTCGGCGCCGAACAGCGCGCCGGCGATGAGAGCGCGCATGAGGACGACGCTCGGAAGTCCGCGTCGAGCGATCAGGGTGCCCGCAGGCAACAACGGACGGATCGCCACGACGATGAGGACGAGCGCCGCGGCGATGACCGCGGGCGCGGCGGCGCCCGTCTCCCCCGCGAGGCTCAGCCCGAGTGCGCCGGCCGCGACGACGCACGCGAGAGCCAGTCGCCGGGCAACCGGCTCGCGTGAGGGTTCCGCGGTACCGAGCGGCAGCGCGTGCAGACGGAGATAGACCACGGTGAAGGCGATGCGGGTGAGGACGGCCACACCGAGGAACACCCAGCGCCAGTGGGCCTGTTCCGCGACGAACTCAGCGAGGAAGGGCCCGACGATCGACGGGATAACCCACGCCGCGGAGAACGCGGCGAAGACGCGCCCGTGGAGGGCCGCGGGGAACACGCGCGCCACGACGACGTACAGCGCGACGGTCTGCCCACCCGTGCCGAGGCCCTGCAGCAGACGTCCGAGCACGAGGACGGGCATGGAAGGCGCGAAACCGGCCACGAGCAGCCCCACGACGAACAGCGCGACCGCTGTCGTGAGCGGCAGCACGGGATCCTTGCGGTCGCACCACGCCCCGACAGCAACCATGCCGATCACGCTCGTGGCGAGCGTGCCGGCGAAGGCGACGGCATAGAGCTCCGCGCCGCCGAGGTCGGCGCTCACGAGCGGCATCACGGTCGTCACCGCGAGTGCCTGAGTTGCGGCGAGGAAGATCATCGCAACCGCGCCCAGCGTCACCCAGACGTAGCGCGGGTTCCAGATCGTGACTGCCGGCGCGTCGTCGTTCACGCCCGCCACTCGGAGTCCGCGAACGCGGCGATGCGCTCGACGGCCTCGGTCAGCAGCTCCGGCGAACACCCGAAGTTCAGCCGCACGTACCCGGCGCCGGGCGCGCCGAACTCCGGTCCGTGGTGCAGGGCCACCTTCGCCCTGTGCCGCAGCAGCGTCGCAGGGTCGTCACTCCAGCCGTACGCCGACACGTCGATCCAGGCCAGGTAGCCTGCGTCCGGTTCGCGATACACCGCGCGCGGGAGCTTCTCGGCGAGCAGACGCGTCAGCAGCGCGCGATTGTGCGCGAGGGCCGCGCGCAGGGCGTCCAGCCAGGCATCCGATGCCTCGTCGAACGCTGCGACGCCTGCGAGAGCACCGAACAGACCTGTGCGCCACTCGACCTCCGGGTTGAGCCCGCGGACGACGCCCGTCGGCGCGTCGTCCGCGGTGACCATGAGGGCGCACTTCAGCCCGGCTAGGTTGTACGCCTTCGATGCGCTCGTCACGGTGAAAGCGACGCGAGCCGCAGACGCGCCGGCAGTGAGGAAGGGGGTGAAGTTCACGCCCTGCGCGACGAGCGGAGCGTGGATCTCGTCGCTGATCACGACGGCGCCGTGACGCTCGGCGATCTCGGCGAGAGCGGCGAGGGCATCGGCGGAATGCGCCGTGCCGGTCGGGTTGT
>QFPD01000415.1 GCA_003248845.1 Microbacterium sp.
CGCGATGTAGTCCTTGAAGCGTCCCGGGATCGGTGTCCAGCGCGCGTGGATCGATCCCAGCACGGCGTAGCAGTCCCGTACCGTGCCGACGAGCACCCGGATGCCGATCAGGTCGTAGATGTCGTCGAACTCGCGCCCGCGGACGACCATCTTCTGGTACACCGAATACAGCTGCTTCGGCCGCCCCATCACGCGCCCGCGGATGCGGAGTTCGCGCAGGTCCGACTCGACCGCGTCGATGACGGTGTGGACGTACTCCTCGCGCTGCGGAGTTCGCTGCTTGACGAGCGAATCGATCTCGGCATAGAGCTTCGGATGCATCACCGCGAAGGAGAGGTCCTCGAGTTCGCTCTTGACCGCCTGGATGCCGAGGCGGTGCGCGAGCGGAGCGTAGATCTCCAGGGTCTCGGTGGCCTTCTTCGCCGCCTTCTCGGGCGGGACGAAGCCCCACGTGCGCGCGTTGTGGAGGCGGTCGGCGAGCTTGATGAGGAGCACGCGAATGTCTTTCGACATCGCGACGATCATCTTCCGCACGGTCTCGGCCTGCGCCGCATCGCCGTACTTGACCTTGTCGAGCTTCGTGACGCCGTCCACGAGCATCGCGACCTCGTCGCCGAAATCGGCCGTCAGCTGGTCGAGGCTGTAGTCGGTGTCTTCGACGGTGTCGTGAAGCAGCGCCGCCGCGATCGCGCGCGGACCGAGTCCGAGGTCGGCAAGGATCTGCGCGACCGCGAGCGGGTGGGTGATGTACGGCTCACCGCTCTGACGCTTCTGTGTCGCATGGGCCTGGGCGGCGACGTGGTACGCGCGCTCGATGACCGACGTATCGCCCTTGGGATGGTGGGTGCGAACGGTGCGGATCAGTGGTTCCACCCCGTCGCGCGAAGGTGCGCGCGAGAAGATCCGCGGAACAAGCCGCCGCAGAGACGAACTCTGCGGCGGTGTCGCCCCATACGCGGAGGCGGGTGCCGTCTCGGTCATCCGCTCACCTCCGCTCGAAGCAATCCCACAATCCTACGCCCGGGGCGAGGCCCCGCCGGTCACGCGGCGACGGCGGCGCGCTCGCGCGCCGCGAGGGCACGCGCATCGCGCGCCTTGATCTCCGGCTC
>QFPD01000218.1 GCA_003248845.1 Microbacterium sp.
GAGCGCCATCTGGTCGTTCGCAGCGAACACCGCCGTCGATCGGTCGAGGTCGCCGGCTGCACCGAGACGGTACCCCGACTCCGAGGTCCAGTCTCCCTGCGCGAATCTCCCCTCGGGCAAACCCGCGTCGCGCAGTTCGTCACGCCACCCCTGCCAACGCGCACGAGCGTCGTACCAATCGAGCGGTCCGGCGACGTGGGCGATCTCGCGATGCCCCTGACCGATGAGGTGCGCGACCGCCATCCGTGCTCCCGCATACTGGTCGACTCCCGCGGTGTGGAGGTGCGCGTCGGGTTCGGACTTGATCACGAGCGTCGGCATGTTCGAGCTGTGCTCGCGGAAGAGCTCCGACGCAGACGATCGCGGTGCGATGACGCACAGGGCATCGATCCCCTGGGCCACGAGGTCGGCGATCCCCGCGGAGATGGTCTCCGCGTCCTCGTCCGACGTGGCGAAAGCGCTGACCGAGTAGTGCTGCGCGCGCGCAGCGCTCTCGATCGCTCGCAGAGTGCTGTTCGGCCCCCACTGCACAGGGCTGTCGACGAGTACACCGATGCGCATCGTCCGGCTCGTCGCCAGGGCGCGAGCGATGGAACTGCGCGTGTACTGCATCTCGTCGATCGCCTGGAGGACGCGCGCTCTTGTCGATTCCCTGATGTTGGGATGCCCGTTGAGCACGCGCGAGACCGTCATGTGCGAGACTCCGGCGGCGCGCGCCACGTCGTAGATGCTGGGCTTCTGCCCACCCCTCGTCGCCTCGGGCACCGGTGACCTCCTCATCAAGCAGCGGACGAGACGCGCATGATGACACGTTCCGCGTTCGACGCCCGATGTCGCCATGTTAGGTGACCTTCGCGACCCGCCGAGGCATTGCGGACCAAGACGCGAGCGGAAACCTGTTAGCGAGAACAGATTCATGCGCCCGATTCCGTTGGGTAGCGTCGATGCATGGCTACCGACGGACTGGACGCGCGCCGCGTCGCGGCGGCAGCAACCGAGAGGATCGACGAGACGGTGGATGCCGCGGCCGACGCCGTCGACCGCGCGATCGACGAGGCGACGGGCGTCCCCACCGACGACGGCGAGATCGAGTCGTTCACCCACGACGGGGCGAGCGTGATCGCGGAGCGGCGCGGGGATGCCTCGGCATCTCGCACCCTCGTCCTCATCCACGGGATCGGGATGGGCCGCAAGGTGTTCGCCGATCTGTCGCTGCGCGCCGAGGAGGACGCGCTCGTCGTCGCGATCGACCTGCCCGGCTACGGCGAGGCCCCGGAACCTCCGCGTACGCCCACGATCGAACGCACCGCAGACCTCGTCGCCGCGTACCTGCGGCACCTCGGACGGGGCCCCGTGATCCTCCTCGGGCACTCGATGGGAACTCAAGTGGTGACCGAGGTCGTCGTGCGCCACCCCGGGACCGTCTCGCACCTCGTGCTCGTCGCTCCGACCGTCGACCGGCACCACCGCCACGCCCTCACGCAGCTCATGCGCCTCGGTCGCGATCTGCTCGGCGAGAGCGCGAAGGTCCTGCTCCTCGGCGCGCGCGAGTACCTCCGCGCCGTCCCCCACTTGCGCCGCAAGATGCGTGCAATGCTCGTGCACCGACCCGAGCACGCCTACCCGCGGATCGACGTGCCGACGCTCGTCATTCGCGGCGAACTCGACGTCGTCGTCCCGCAGGAATGGTTCGAAGAGGTCGTGGCGGCGATCCCCGATGCGTCCTCCTTCGTCGTCGAGGGGCACCACCACGAGACCCTCATCCGCGATGCCGAGCCCGCGGGCACCGAGATCCGCCGGTGGCTGCGCGCGCGGCCCGACGAGGCGAGCGGACTCGACCGCGAGGCGGACTAAGCCGAGAGCTCCGCCACGAGGCGAGCGATCTCGCTCTCATCGAGCGTCATCCCGATGTCGGTGAGGCGATGGCGGAGCGCCTGCTCGACGGTCGCGGCATCCTCGCCCTTCACATCGGCGTGCATCTGGGCGACGAGTCCGTCGAGACGCTCCTGCTCGGATGCCGTGTTCTGATCCAGCACCGGCTCGTCCTGCGTGTCTTCGGCCATCGGGTCCCCCTCGCTCGCGACTCAGTGACGCCAGTGTCACCCATTGCGCAGAGCTCGCGCAGGGGCTTGACGGCCGAGGAGTGGGCGGGTAGCGCTCAGCCCGCGGCGCGCTGCTCGAGCAGTCCCGCGCGGTCGGGGTGCGCATCGAACCAGTCCGCGACGTACCAGCACACCGGGCGCACGGCGCGGTCGGCTTCCTGCTCGATCTCGGCAACGGCACGCGCGACGACCTCCGCCGCATACCCATGGCCGCGGAACGCCGGGATCGTGTACGCCCGCGTCAACGCGATCGTGCGTCCGTCGTCGCGGTAATCGAGCACGCTCACGAGGTCGTCGCCTCGGTGCAGGGTGTAGCGAGAGGCATCCTTCTCGTTCGCAAAACGAAAGCCCGTCATACCTCCACGCTACGCCGCTCCGGCGACGTCGGCGCCGATTGTGCACTCTGTCACATTCCGTCACGAAACCGAGGCCCTCGACGTGCGGTTTGACACAGTCCGCAACCGTTCGTCATAATCGGCCCTATGACTGACAACGCACGCACTCTGTCCGCCCGGGAGGCGAACGGATCTGCCGGCATCATGATGCCGCGCGTTGCCATGTGTTGCCGAATGTGTCTCTGACGGTCATCCCCGCCGGGTCCGCCCTCGTCTTCTGAACCACGAGCCTGCAGACCCCCGAGTCACCGGATGTCTCCGCCCACAATGCGGCTGACGGATGCCTCGCACACCGGCCCCTCCCCTCCACGGTCGCCTCGCAGCGATGACACGGGGGCCGCTCTCGCAGCACACGCCTGAGCCCGATCGACACGCGCACCGCGCACCGCCCGGGTTCCACCCCGAAGGACTTCTCCTCATGTCGACCACCGCCCTTCTCGACTCGCCCGTCGCTCGCCTCGCTCCCGCCGGTGCGCCCCGCCACCTTCGCGCTGTCGATGCAGCCCCGGCGCCCGTCCCACCCGCGGTATCCGCGTCCGCGACTCCCGCGACAGGCGCGATTCCGGTGGGGACGGCCCCGCGAGGCTTCGCCCTCTACGTCGGCCTCGACGAGCTCAAAGCCGCCGCCGACGGCGTCTCGCTGTCGACGATCGTCACAGCCCTCCGCCAGACCCTCGCCGAACTCGCGCCCCACGCTGAGAGCTATGCAACCGTCGCGCTCGCCCCCGCGTCCGCCGGCGGTCGCGACGTCGACGTCGTGCGCCTCGCTCTGCACGAGCCGAGCGCCGTCGCCCGCACGAAGACAGAGGAGCCCGACCAGGACCACGTACCCGGTGGCGTCACGATCGACATCTCCCGCCGTCGCGTGCACATCGACGGCGAGGGCGCCGCGCTCACCTTCAAGGAGTTCGAGCTGCTGCAGTACCTCGTCCTGCGCGAGGGTCGGACGATCGAACGGACCGAGCTCGTGGCGTCGCTGTGGAGCCACGCCGACGACGGCGAGGCCCCCGGCGAGCGCACGATCGACGTGCACGTGCGGCGCCTCCGCGCCAAGCTCGGCCGCTACGAGGACATCGTGCGCACCGTGCGCGGAATCGGCTACCGGTTCGACCGGCACGCCGACGTCGTCATCCGCTTCGGCCACGGCACGCCCTCGCCCGACCGCTTCTGAGGCGCACGGTAGCGGCATTCTGAGACGGCACTCCCCCGACGAACCGGAGATACGTGCCGACCATTCGACCGCGCGGAGTGGCGGCGCTGTCAGGAGCCTCACGTACAGTGACCGCATGACGACGCGGATGGGGATGCGGAGGCGGCAGCACCCGCCCGCGACACGCGACCCCCGCGTGCCTCCCGACCCTCCCATCGAGACCGAGTACCGCCCTCGGCTTCCTATCGACGCGCACCGCGCGATCGCATTGCAGCAGCGGGGAGCGCACGACCCTGCGCAGCTGACCCACGCCGGCGTGATCTGGCGCGCCAGCCGCACGCCCCTGGGCATCTCCACGATCGCCGTCCGTGTCGACCGCACCCGCGTGCGCGCCGCCGCATGGGGCCCAGGAGCCGAGTGGGCACTCGATCAGCTTCCGCGCCTGTGCGGGGCCGACGACGATCCAGCCGGCTTCGACCCCTCGCATCACGCGCTCGTCGCCGACGTCCACCGCCGCCACACCGACCTGCGTCTCGGGCGCACCGACCTCGTGTTCGACGCGCTCGCAAGCGC
>QFPD01000219.1 GCA_003248845.1 Microbacterium sp.
CGCGTACACGGCGACGAGCGCGATGTAGGCGGCGAGGGGGAGGTAGACAACGGATGCCGCGGCGGCGCCGATCCCGGTCAGAACGCCGGTCAGCTGCAGCGCCGCGACGACGAGCGCGACCGCGGTGAGTGCGACGAGGGCGGGCGGCGCGAAGAAGCGCACGGAGTTCCGCCGTCCATAGCGGCGCACCAGTTCGCCCCGCCAAGTGCCGGTCGATCGGAACTGACGCACGAGGCTCGTCCACTTCTCACGCGGCCAGTACGTCACCGCGAGAGACGGGTCGAACCACACTCGGAACCCGGCGCGGCGGATCCGCAGGTTCAGCTCCCAATCCTCGCCGCGGCGGATGGACTCATCGAAGCCGCCGACCTCGTCGAGCACCGAGCGCCGCAGGACACCGAGGTATGCCGATTCGGCAGGCCCTGCCGCGCCCCCGGAGTGGTAGGCACCGCCGCCGAGGCCGATCCGGGAGTTGTACGCGCGCGCGACGGCGCGCTGGAACGGCGTACGCCCATCGGCCTTCATGACACCCCCCACGTTCGCTGCGCGCGCGAGCGAGAGGGTGGCCATCGCCCGACGGACATAGCCCGGCTCGAGCGCCGAGTGCGCGTCGACCCGGACGATGGTCGGGTACCGGGATGCCGCGATGGCGAGGTTCAGCGCGACCGGGATGTCGGCCGCCGGGTTCGGGATGAGCCGAATCCGGGCGTCCGCTGCGGCGAGTTCGCGGGCGATCGCGTCCGTGGCATCCGTCGACGGCCCGAGGGCGAGGACCAGCTCGGCGGGTCCGTCGACCTCCTGCTGCATGACGCTCTCCACGGCGTTACGCAGGTAGCGCTCCTCATTGAGAACCGGCATGACGAAGCTCACACCGGAGCCGGGTGGAGGGACGGGCGCGTCGCGCGTCGTGCGCGGCCCGCCGTGGGCGCGCGCTCCGGGGGCGACGTCGTGCATCCGTCGATCATGTCATGCCGCCCGAACGGCGCGGGCCCCGCCACGGGGCCCGGCCGCGTGCCCGTCTAGGCTGGAGGGATGGGAATCTTCTCCGACGCGCGCAAGGGTCTCGCTCTCGCGCGGCGGGCGCTGCGCTCCCGTGCCGCCGTCCGTGAGGTGCGCTTCGCGCTCGCCCAGCAGGGGCCTGTGACACCGGGGCGCTACCCGGTCGCGGTCTACTTCGCCGACGGTGAGGTCAACATGTACCAGATCCGACAGTGGTACAGACCGCTCGCCCACCTCGCGCAGACCTGGCCTGTCGTCGTGCTGGCCCGAAACGCCACGGGGGCGCGCGCGCTGCTGCGCGATGGTGCCCTCCCGGTCGTGTACGCGCCGACCGTGCGCGACCTCGAGCAGGCGGTCGCCGAGCATGACATCCGCGTCGTCCTGTATGTCAACCAGAACACCCGCAACTTCCAGATGTTCCGCTACGGTCGCCGCTGGCACGTGTTCATCAACCACGGCGAGTCCGACAAGATGTACATGACGACCAATCAGTTCAAGGCCTACGACTACGCCCTGATCGCGGGTGACGCGGCACGCGAGCGCCTGCGTCGCGTGCTGTGGGACTACGACCTCGACGCGCGCACGATCGAGATCGGCCGCCCGCAGGCCGACTATTATTCGGGTGCGCTCCCCTTCGTCCCCGATGAGCGCACCGTCGTCCTCTATGCCCCGACGTGGGAGGGTGACCGTCCGTCAGCCCACTACGGATCCGTGCGGACCCACGGCGAGGCGCTCGCCACCGCCATCCTCGCGTCGCCCGCGCACCGCCTCATCTACCGTCCGCACCCGCGTTCGGGTGTCGTCGATCCCGAGTACGGGGCCGCCAATCAGCGCATCATCGCTGCCATCACCGCCGCCAACGTCGCCGATGCTTCGGCGAACCACGTCTACGACGACGGCCCCGATCTCGGGTGGCAGCTCGCCGCGGCAGACCTCGCGGTCGTCGACATCTCAGCGATGGTCTACGACCGTCTGGCGGCGGACCGCCCTCTGCTCGTGACGCGGCCCGTCGATCCCGAGGCGCTCGTCGACACGCACGGATACCTGTCGGATGCCGAGTGGTTGAGCGCCGCCGCGTCCGAGCGCTTCCTCGAGGAGGCGAATCGGGTGCTCTCCGACCCGGATGCCTCGCGCGCGCTCGAATCGTGGGTGCGGCATTATTTCGGCGACACCGCTCCCGGCGCGGCGACCGCACGCTTCGAGGCCGCCATCGACACGCTCATGGAGCGTTGGGACGAGTGGCACTCCACGGCATCCGACGACGAGGCCGATGAGCCGGACGACGAGGTCGAGGAGGACTGAGGATCAGCCGGCGTCGGGTTCCGCGTCGACAGCGATCTCGATGCTCGCAACACTCGCCGGCCCGAAGACATCGGACGTCGAGCCGAGAGGCGGCGGGAGGACTTCTCCAGGGACTCGCTCCTCCCACGGTTCCGCCGGGAGCCCGGCCCACTCCGACGGCTCCTCCGATCGACTCTGGAAGATTCCCATGCGACTATTCTGCGTCGTCCGCGCCCGGAACTGTTCGCTTCCGTGGTGCGCGCGTCACCGCGCCCGCGACGCGCGTGGTCACCGAACCGATCGACGTTCCTGCCCGGCGCACCACGCCGAACGCCGTCGCCTCGATGGTCGCCGCCCCCGGGAGCGGCTCGAGCTCGGGCGGGTACTGCAGTGGAGGAAGGCCGAAGGCGCGTCGAGAACCGACCACGACCCGGCGTCCCAGCAGATGGTTTCCGGTGCCGCCGACAGCCGCGCCGATACCGAACGGAAGCGCCTTGCCGAGGATCGACGCGCTGCCGCGCGCGGCGAATTGACGCACGAACGCGGACTTCAACCGATCGACCAACGGCCCCACCGCCGCACGGGGGAGTGACTTCGTGATGAGCTCACCCCAGTACGCCGAGCGGGTGACGCCTTTGCCGGCGAGCTGCTGTCCCAGCTGGCCGACGAGGTCGACGCCCTCCTTGCCCAGCATGAGGGTGAGCACGAGGGCCCGGGCACGGTCGGGGTTCTCCACCGGGATACCGTGCAGCTCTGCGAGCGACTGCGCGAACAGTGCCGTGGCATCCAGGAAGGCGATCGTCTCGACCCCCGAGAGCGCGAGCGTCACTCCTGTACCGATGCCGGGAACGACGGCAGTCGCGCCGACGGCCGCACCGCCGGTCGTCACCGCCGCGAGGTAGCGGCGCTCCAGCATGCGTACGATCTCCGCCGTGCTGGCATCCGGATGCCGGAGGCGGATGCTGCGCAGGTGCGCGACGACGGCGGGCCGCTGCACGCGCAGCACGCCGTCGAGGGCGCGGATCACACGCGGATGCTCCGCCGACCCCGGAGGCGGGAGGCCGCCGTCCCAGGGGGCGTCGTCGGGCATCGAGTGGATGCGGTGCACCTTGGCCATGTCATCCCCGATCGTATGCGCCCGGGCGGGCACTCGGGAGGAGGGTCAGACGAACTGGTTGGCCCGCTCGAGGTCTTCCGCGAAGTCGACCTCGACGGCGTACAGGTCCGAGATGTCGAGCGGTTCGAGCAGCAGGCCGTTCTCCGCGATCGCCAATTCCAGGCCGCGCTCGAAGTAGTCCTGATCGTCCACGCGGCCGAGCTGCGTGATGAGGGCGCGCTTGTCGGCGGAGGAGATGTAGTTGATGCCGACGGCCTCGCCGATGCCGCCCACGACGCTCTTCGACAGCTCCTTGATGTAGCCCTCGGCCGTGACGGTGTACTTGACCTCTTCGTCGCTGACCTTCGCCGTGTTGACGGTGACGAAGGACTGGTCGCGCTCGATGAGCATGCTCGCGCGACCGAGGGCGCGGGGGTCGAAGACGACGTCGCCGTTCATCCACAGCACGCCGCCCTTGCCGGTCGCCTTGAGCGCGCGCAAGAGGCTCTTCGACGTATTGGTCTGGTCGTAGCGGTCGTTGTGCACGTAGTCGACGTGCGGGAACGCGTCGATGATCGTCTCGGCGCGGTAGCCGACGACGGTGGTGATGCGCGCCTGCGAGCCGAACGCGGCGCGGATGTTGTCGTGCTGCTGGCGCATGATGCTGCGGCCGTCGCTGAGCTCGGTCAGGGGCTTGGGCAGGCTGCGGCCGAGACGCGAGCCCATGCCTGCGGCGAGGATGACGGTCTGAAGGGTCAAGGGGGTGCTCCTGGAGATTCTGTTCACTGTCTGTTCGACGTGTGGACACTCCTTCGTGCCGCCCGCCATGGTAT
>QFPD01000416.1 GCA_003248845.1 Microbacterium sp.
GCCCGTGTCGATGTCCATGCGCACGACGGTGCCCGACGCCGCGGAGTAGCTGAACAGCTCGCCCGTCGCGTTGACCGCGATCGCGTCGGAGGTATAGGCAGGACCGTCCGCGCCCTCGCTCGAGCGCGTGCCGGTGGGATCGAGCGGCGTCACCTGTCCGCTCGACAGGCGTCCTGCGGAGATCGCCCCGGCATCCGTCCGGTAGGCGACGAAGTCTCCCGACGTGTCGACCTCCTCGGTTCCGGGCGGGGCGGAGGCCGCATCGCGCAGACCCTCGGCATCGAGGTCGACCGGGACGGCGTCGTCGATCCGGACGACCTTGGCGTCGCTGTCGGTGAACATGTAGGAGGCGCCCTGCGTCTGCACGATCCGACTCGGATTGCTCACCGCACGCACCGTGTCGAGCTCGTCGATCGCCGTGTTCACGCGGGCGTAGCGCAGCCCGTCCGACTGCAGGACCCATGCGGTCGTGGTCTTCGGCGGCGTGCGCTGGGCGTCGAGGCCGGGCCACACCACGCTTGCGCCCGCGACGAGGGCGAGCACTGCACCCACCGCCGCGAGACCGATCCCTGTCTGCCGGCGCATCAGGACAGGACCGTCCACACCCACGCACCCACGCCGGCGAGGGCTGCGACGGTGAGCGCGCCCCCGACGACCCACGGCCAGACGCGACTGCCGGCCGACGGCGGGGTCGTGACGTCGGTGTCCTCCTCGCGGTGACGCACGGTCCGCTCACGCGGCACCGGTGAGCGCCTGCTCTCGTGCGCGACGTGACTGCGCGCCGGCCCGCGGGCGGTGCTGTCGGTGAAGTCGACGGGGGCGGATGCCGGCATCCACTCGGCCGCGGGCACTTCGAGCGGTGTGGGCGCGAGACCCGCGCTGCGCTGCACGTCCCGGACGGCCTCGCCGAACTCCGCGGCGCTGCGGTAGCGGCGGTCGGGATCGCGCGCCATCGCGGTCGCGAGCACCTGTTGCAGGGCATCGGGCACGTCGTCGCGCGCGATCCTGACGAAGGTCGCGCGGGCGATGCGCCGACGCATTAGCTCGCGGGTGTTCTGCCCCTTCTCGCGCCGCTCGAACGGGCTGTGCCCGGCGAGCAGC
>QFPD01000220.1 GCA_003248845.1 Microbacterium sp.
GACGTGATCGGCGGCAACGTCGCGACCCGCGAGGGCGCGCAGGCGCTCGTCGACGCCGGAGTGGATGCCGTGAAGGTCGGCGTCGGCCCGGGCTCGATCTGCACGACGCGCATCGTGGCGGGCGTCGGCGTTCCCCAGGTCACCGCGATCTGGGAGGCCTTCCAGGCGGCTCGTGACGCCGGCATCCCGGTCATCGCCGACGGCGGCCTGCAGTACTCGGGCGACATCGCCAAGGCGCTCGTCGCGGGCGCCGACACCGTCATGCTCGGTTCTCTCCTCGCCGGCACCGACGAATCGCCGGGCGAGATCGTCTTCCAGGGCGGAAAGCAGTTCAAGCTCTACCGCGGCATGGGGTCGCTCGGGGCCATGCAGACGCGCGGCAAGAAGACGTCGTACTCGAAGGATCGCTACTTCCAGGCCGACATCCCCTCCGACGACAAGCTCATCCCCGAGGGCATCGAGGGCCAGGTCGCGTACCGCGGGCCCGTCTCGGCGGTCGCCTACCAGCTCGTCGGCGGACTCCGTCAGTCGATGTTCTACGTCGGGGCGCGCACGATCGAGGAGCTGAAGGCGCGCGGCAAGTTCGTGCGCATCACGGCGGCGGGCCTCAAGGAGAGCCACCCGCACGACGTGCAGATCGTCGTCGAGGCGCCCAACTACAAGCGCTGAGCGGGCGGCCGGCCGACCCGTCGGGGCGGCGGGTGCGGAGTACGCGACAATCTGCGGAGTACGTGCGTGCGGGGAACGGCGTGGAGGCGCGCGTCAGCGCAGGCGGAAGGCGGGTGCCGCACGTGCGGCGGGGTCGAGCGCGAGCGCAGCGAGCGTCGCCCCCACGCCGGGCGCGAACTTGAAGCCCTGGCCCGAGAAGCCCGCGCCGACGACGACGGGGCCGACCCGGTCGAGCACGAACGCCTCGTCGGGGCTCGTCGTGTAGGTGCACGAGATCGGCACGGCGCTGTCGGGGTCGAGCCCGGGGAACCACTCGCGCACGTAGTCGCGGAGCTCGCGCTGCCGCGTGGGGAGGTGCGGGCGCGCGTCGGGGTCGACCTCGTCGCCGATGCCGTGGAACCCCACTTTCACGCCCTCGCCGGGCGTCGGCATGCCGTACACGTTCGCGGGCTGCGTCCCCGGCGCGACGAAGTGGTTGAACGACGGCCACGGCCCCGGCAGGATCGGCGCGAAGTGCGCGGGGGTCTCCTCCGTGACGCGCAGCGGCGGCAGCGGGATGCCGGGACCCGCGCCCGCGCCGATCAGCCCGGTCGTCCACGCCCCGGCGGTGACGACGGCGACGTCCGCGCGCAGGGTGCCGGCATCCATCACGACGTCGACGCCGTCGGCGTCGGGGGAGAGGCCGCGCACTCGCGTGTTCCAGCGCACCTCGCCGCCCGCCGCGACGACGCGCCGCTCGAGCTCGCGCAGCGCTGCAGCCGCCCGCGCCACTCCGGCATCGGGGGAGTGCAGCACGACATCGTCGAACCGCATGCCCGGCCATCGCCGGGCCGCCTCCGCTCCTGTCAGCAGCTCAGTGGGGATGCCGCGCTCCGCCAGGCGCGCGGCGATGCCGGTGAGTGCGCCCCGAGCCCCAGCCCCGACGTCGGCGCCCGGCCAGGCGGCATCCGCCGGCGCGGCGCCGAGCGCGGCACCCGGCCCGTGCGACACGAGGCCGTGCCGGCGCAGCAGCGGCTCACCGTCGACATCGCCGAGCGCATCCCAGCCCTCGCGGGCGAGAGCGAGCAGATCGAGGTAGTGCGCCTCGGCATACGCGTTGTTGTAGTTGCGGGTCTCGCCGTGCGATGCGCCCTCGTGGTGGCCGCGCGCGAAGCGCTCGAGCACGATCGGGCGCTCGCCGCACCGGCTCAACTGCCATGCCGTCGCGAGGCCCATGACGCCGCCGCCGATGATCACGATCCGCACCCGCCCATCCTCCCGCGCCCGGCGCCGGCACGCTAACCTGACCCCGTGAGACGCGCATACGGACACCCGTCGGGGGGTGAGCACGACACCCACGACCCGAGCGTCACACGCACCGAGGCGTACACCGACGCCGTCTTCGCGATCGCCGCGACGCTCCTCGTCCTCGACCTCACGACCTCCTCGCTCGGCGACGTCCACTCCGACGGCGAGCTGTGGGCGGCGCTCGGAGCCCTGTGGCCGAACCTGATGTCGTTCGGCGTCAGCTTCGTGCTCTTGAGCGGGATGTGGATGATCCATCTGCGGCAGTTCCGCGACATCCGCACCGTGGACTCCACGCTCCTCTGGCTCAACAACGCCAGGCTGCTGTTCGTCGTCCTGATCCCGTTCACGACGGCGCTCACGTCCGAGTACAACGACTACTACGCGGGCCGCGTGCTGTTGCCGGTCGACTTCTTCCTCGTGGCACTGTTCGGCCACCTGTCGTGGCGGTGGGCGGCGGCACGCGGCGGGCATCTGATGACCGCGGACGCTTACGCCGCCCGTGCCGCCGGTGCCGCGGGCGGTCTCGCCGCTGTCAGTTGCGCCGCGATCGCCGTGGCGGCGTCGCCGTGGATCGGATCCTTCGCGTTCTTCGCGTTCCTGCTCAACGCTCCCCTGGCCGCTCTCCTCCAACGTGGGAGCCGCCCCGGCCGCGACGCCGGGACCACCGCCGGGTAGGCTGAACACGTGACCATGGAGATCGAGCTCGGCCGCGCCAAGCGCGCCCGCCGGGCGTACGCGTTCGACGACATCGCGGTCGTGCCCTCCCGGCGCACCCGCAACCCCGAGGATGTCTCGACGGCCTGGTCGATCGACGCTTTCGGGTTCGACATCCCCGTGCTCGGCGCGCCGATGGACTCCGTGATGAGTCCCGCCACGGCGATCATGCTCGGTCAGCTGGGCGGCCTCGGCGTGCTCGACCTCGAGGGCGTGTGGACGCGCTACGAGAACCCCGCGCCGCTTCTCGCCGAGATCGCTTCGCTGCCGGATGCCGAGGCGACACGCCGCATGCAGGAGCTCTACGCCGAGCCCATCAAGCCCGAGCTCGTGCGCGACCGCCTCGCGGAGGTCCGCGCGGGCGGCGTCACGGTCGCCGGCGCCCTCACCCCGCAGCGTACGCAGGAGCTCTACGAGACCGTCGTCGCCGCCGGCGTCGACCTCTTCGTCATCCGCGGCACGACCGTGTCGGCCGAGCACGTCTCGAGCGATGCCGAGCCGCTCAACCTCAAGAAGTTCATCTACGACCTCGACGTCCCCGTCATCGTCGGCGGCGCCTCGACCTACACGGCGGCGCTACACCTCATGCGCACGGGCGCGGCTGGTGTGCTCGTCGGGTTCGGGGGCGGCGCGGCCTCCACCACGCGCGCGACCCTCGGCATCCACGCGCCCATGGCGACGGCGGTCGCCGACGTCGCCGGCGCGCGCCGCGACTACCTCGACGAGTCGGGCGGTCGGTACGTGCACGTCATCGCCGACGGCGGCGTCGGCACGTCGGGCGACATCGTGAAGGCGCTCGCGATGGGGGCGGATGCCGTCATGCTGGGCGTCGCCCTCGCGCGCTCGACCGACGCGCCCGGCCAGGGCTTCCACTGGGGACCCGAGGCGCACCACGCCAAGCTCCCTCGCGGCAAGCGCGTCGAGGTCGGCCAGGTCGGTCCGCTCGAGCAGATCCTGTACGGTCCCGCACCCGTGGCCGACGGCACCGCCAACCTCATCGGCGCGCTCCGCAAGTCGATGGCGACGACCGGCTACTCGGACCTCAAGGAGTTCCAGCGCGTCGAGGTCGTCGTCGCGCCCTACTCCGCGAACAGATGACCCTCGCCTCGCCCGACGCCTCGGCGGCCGCGCCGATTCCGGAGGTCTTCCCGCCCACCCTGCGCGAGGTCATGCTGCGCCCGTGGTGGATCGGGATGCTGCTGTTCGCCCTCCTCGTCGCGGCGGTGTTCGCCTGGCTCGGGCAGTGGCAGCTCGGTCGCGCGATCGACACGAACCCGCCGCCTCCCGGGGCGACCGAGCAGGTGCAGCCGATCGCCGCCGTCACCGCGCCGGGGGAGTACCTGCCCGAGCCTCTCGTAGGGCAGCGGGTCGAGGTCGCGGGGACATTCGTCGCGGGCGACTTCCTCGTGGTGTCGTCGCGGTTCAACGACGGCCAGGAGGGGTACTGGGTCACGGGTCAGCTCCGCGTCGACCCCGCGTCCGCCGGGGGTGACGCACC
>QFPD01000221.1 GCA_003248845.1 Microbacterium sp.
CCGCGGCGAACCTGGAATCCGGCCGCGCACCCGGGCGCGTCACCCGGCCGAGACGCCGAAGAGGAGCCCCAGGAGGTACGTCACGGCGGCAGCGCCGAAGCCGATTGCGAGTTGACGCAGACCGCGGCGCAGCGGTGGTGCTCCCGAGAGGAGCCCCACCGTCGCGCCCGTCGCTCCCAGGGCGACGCCCACGAGGGCGAGGGCGACGGCGACGGCGGCGAAGCCGCTGAGGCCGAAGAGCCAGGGCAGCACGGGGATGATGGCGCCCGAGGCGAAGAAGGCGAAACTGGATGCCGCCGCACCGAGCGCGCTCCCGACGACCTCGTGATCGCCGCCGATGCCGATCGGCCCCGTCGCGGGTGGCGCTTCGGGCGTGCGCGCCGCCTCGAGGACACGCCGTGCGCGCGCTTCGGCCTCCGCCTCCGGCATGCCGCGCGTGCGGAAGACGAGAGCGAGCTCGTTCGCGTCGAGGTCGAGGTGCGGGAACGACGCATCGGCGTAGTCGCTCGGCTCGGTGGCATCCAGGAGCTCGCGCTGCGAACGCACCGAGACGTACTCCCCCGCGCCCATCGACAGGGCACCGGCGAGGAGGCCCGCGATGCCGCTGAACAGCACGAACTGCGGCGCGACCCCGGTCGCTCCGATGCCCAGCACGAGAGCGAGATTGGAGACGAGGCCGTCGTTCGCGCCGAAGACGGCGGCGCGGAAAGTGCCGGAGAGGCGTCTGCGCCCCCGTGCGGCGAGGCCGCGGACGACTTCGCGATGCACCCTCTCGTCGGCGGCCATCTGGGCCGTGGCGTAGGGCTCGGTGTCGTACGGAGAGCGATCCTCGGCGTTCTGGGCGAGCGCGAGCACGAAGATCGACCCGAAGCGGCGGGCCATCCAGCCGAGGCTCCGCGAGGAGAGGCTCGGCGCGGGTAAGCGCGCCGGCTCTTCACCGAGCAGATCGAGCCAGTGTTGCTCGTGGCGGCCCTCGGCATCGGCGAGGGCGAGAAGGATCTCGCGCTCCTCACCGTCGCGGCGGCGTGCGAGGTCGCGGTAGACCTGGGCTTCGGCACGTTCATCGGAGAGGTAGCGGGCCCAGCGTCGCCGGTCGGCGTTCGTCGGGGTGGGGGGCGCTGCGGTCACCCGTCCACGGTAACGAGCCGGCGCGCGGCGGTCGGCCTCCAGCGCGACATTGCCAGCATTTCGGGACTCCGAACCGCGCGCGTCAGCGGACAGTGTCACGGAAGCCGCGTTCGCCCCGCCGCATCACGAGTGTGTGCGCCAGGACGAAGACGGGCCGAAGGAGGGGGCCCGTGATCCGCATCCATGGCCGGTGGGTCTCGACCTCCCATGTCCACGTGAGCGCGGATCCCGGGCCGTCTTCCGTGACGTCGAGCGACCCGCGCCCCACGAGGTCACCGGTGCTCTCAGCGACGAGTCGCCGCGGCGCCTCCACCTCCACGATCGTCAGGTCGATACCGAGTCGGTATCGGAACACGCTCCGGACGTCCAGCGCGACATGCGCGCCCGGTCGCGGGCGGTCCGGCGCCTGCACGACGGAGACGAACGGCCACCAGGTGAGCGGCCCCGGCACGAGCGATCGCTCGAGCGCCTCCCACACGGCCCCGCGCGACGCCAGGACCCGCCACAGCGACACGAAGCGGTAGTCGTTCCGCATGGGGCGAGTGTACGCGCGCTCACCCCGGCAGTGCCGTGTGCAGGCGGACATGCTCAGGAGTGAACGCGGCGGCGAAGCACCTCGATGCGGGACTGCAGCTGGGCGACCGTCGCTCGCGCGACCTCCGGGCCGCCGCAGATGCGGCGGAGTTCGGCATGGACCTGACCATGGGCCTCCCCGCTCTGGCGAGCGTAGAGGCCGACGAGACTGTTGAGCAGCTGGCGCTGCTCACGCAGCGTGCGGTGGAGAGCCGGCGGCAGTCCCGCGTCGACGGCAGACCCCTCGGCCGCCGTTGCGCCTTCGGCTGGGACCGTCCCGGCACCTTCGCGCGCTTCTCGGACGCGCCGATGGCGACTCTGCCGCGCTTGCCGCTGCATCAGCAGTTCGTGCACATGCTCGGGCTCGAGGAGGCCGGGCAGACCCAGGAACTCCTCCTCCTCCGGTGTTCCGGGTACCGCGAGCTGACCGAACTCGCGCCCGTCGAACAGCACACGGTCGAAATGCGCGACGGATCCGAGCGCTTGATAGCTGAACTCCTGCTCGAGCTCGTCGGAGGCCTTGTCCTCGCGCTCCGCGTCGGCCAGGAGCGTGTCCTCCAGCCCGTCGTCGTCTCCCGATTCGCGGTCGAGCGCGTGATCGCGCTCGCGCTCCATCTCGCCCGCCAGGCCCAAGAGGACAGGAACATTCGGCAGGAAGACCGATGCGGACTCGCCGCGGCGGCGCGCTCGCACGAAGCGGCCGATGGCCTGCGCGAAGAAGAGCGGTGTCGATGCGCTCGTCGCGTACACGCCGACGGCGAGGCGAGGCACGTCCACACCCTCCGAGACCATGCGCACGGCGACCATCCAGCGTGTCGTGGCATTCGCGAACTGCTCGATCCGCCCCGACGCCGCCTTATCGTCGGAGAGGACGACCGTCGGCGCCTCGCCCGTGATCCGATGCAGGATCGCGGCGTACGCACGTGCCGCGGTCTGATCCGTCGCGATGACGAGGCCACCGGCATCCGGAACGTCCTGACGCACCTCGGTGAGGCGGCGGTCGGCGCTCGAGAGCACCGCCGGTATCCAGTCACCCTCGGGGTCGAGCGCTGTACGCCACGCCTGCGCCGTGACATCTTTCGTGTTGTCCTGCCCGAGATGCGCCTCGAGCTCGTCTCCCGTCTTCGTGCGCCAGCGCATCTTGCCGGCGTAGACGAGGAACAGGACCGGACGCACGACGCCGTCGGCGAGGGCGCGCCCGTAGCCGTAGTTGTAGTCGGTGCGCGAGAGGCGGATGCCCTTCTCGTTCGGGTGGTACTCGACGAACGGAATGGGCGCCGTGTCGCTGCGGAAGGGCGTGCCCGACAGCAGCAGACGCCGCGTCGCACGCCCGAACGCCTCTCGGAGCGCCTCGCCCCAACTGAGCGCATCGCCGCCGTGGTGCACCTCGTCGAGGACGACCAGTGTGCGCTTCTCATCGGTGAGGAACCGATGGACGGATGCCTTGACCGCCACCTGCGCGTAGGTCACCGCGACCCCGTGGAACTGCCGCGCGTGCGTGCGCTGACGGTTGCTGAAGCGCGGGTCGAGCCGGATGCCAACGCGGGCCGCGGCATCCGCCCACTGCGTCTTCAGATGCTCCGTGGGGGCGACGACGATGATGCGCTCGACGACGCCGCGGCGCAGCAGTTCGGACGCGAGACGCAGGGCGAATGTCGTCTTGCCGGCGCCGGGCGTCGCCGCGGCGAGGAAATCGCGCGGCCCTCGGCCGGCGCCCTCCGGGCCGTCGGCGCCGAAGTAGGTCTCGAGGGCTTCGGCCTGCCAGGCGCGGAGGTTCTGCGCCGTTCCCCACGGGGCGCGCTGCGGAAATGCGGGCGACAGGTGCTCGGCCGCGAAGCTGCCGAAGTGCTCCTCCGTCGCCGCCCGTTCGTCCTCCGTCACGAGTGACCACCCTAAACGACCCCGCCGACGGGACGAGGCCGGTAGCCTCGGTGGGGACCACGAGTCAGGAGAGTCATGCGCAAGAACGAGACGAGCCCCGACGAGCACCGCTCGCCGTATGTGCCGAACGAGAGCGCGCACCCGTGGCGGCGCATGGTGTCGATCGGCGACTCGTTCACGGAGGGCATCGGCGACCCGATCCCCGGCAGCGACGACCACCGCGGCTGGGCGGACCGCGTCGCGGAGGTCCTCGGGGCGCAGGTCGACGACTTCGCGTACGCGAACCTCGCCGTCCGCGGCAAGCTCATCGGTCAGATCGTCGCTGACCAGATCGAGCCGGCCCTCGCGCTCGCGCCCGACCTCGTGACCTTCTCCGCGGGTGGGAATGACGTGATCCGCCCCGGTGGCGATCCGGATGCCGTGGCAGTGCAGTTCGAGGACGCCGTCGCCCGGCTGAGCTCGCAGGGCGCGACCGTCGTGGTGTTCACGGGGATCGACACCGCGTTCACGCCGGTGTTCCGGGGCTGCCGCGGCCGCGTCGCGATCTACAACGAGAACATC
>QFPD01000417.1 GCA_003248845.1 Microbacterium sp.
ACGGGCTCGCCCACGGTGGCGGCAGCGGCATCGACGAGTGCCGCGACACGCGCGACGGTCTCTTCGCGGGGCGCGCCTCCGAGACTCAGTGAGAGACTCACGAGCACGCCGGCGCGCGGCTGGGTCGTCTCGGTCATGCCGAGGAAGGAAGCGTCGTCGACACCCCGTCGCGCGTCGACGCCGAGCTCGGCCGCGAGGCGCTGCGAGGCCGTCTCGCGGACGCCGACACGCCGCGCCGAGCGCAGCAGCGAGCCAACGAGCTCACGATCGCGACCGACGAGGTGCGGGCCGAGTGTCTGCCCGGTGACGACGAGCGGGGTGCCCGTGCGCTCCGCGAGGCCGGCGAGTGCCGCGCGCTCGTAGACGTGCAGCGGCCACGTCGAAGCGAGGTTGCCGCCGCCCGCGATGATCACCCCGTCGGCCGCGGCGACGGCGGAGATGACGGCGTGCGCCGTGTCGTCGGGGGCGAGATCGGCGCCTCCGGCGACCACCGCCGCGAGGCGGGATTCGGATGCCGCACGGTCGAGACCGTCGAACCGAATGCGGTGCACCGCCTCGACGCCGTAGCGTGCGGCCGTGTCGGCCGGGGCGGACGATACGCCGGTGACCTCGACGCCGCGGTCCGCCAGTTCCTCGACCGCGGCTTCGAACATGGCCTCGTCGCCGATGTGCACCATGTCGTCGACGACGCCCACGTCGCCGATCATCACCAGTCTCATAAAGCTCCTCACACTAGCCGTGCCGCCCCGTACACGCTAGGGCAGATCCGCAGGGTGACTGTGCGGCGTACGATCGAATGCCCCCGGATCCGGTGGCGGATCGGGGAGTGCCATGGGTGTGCAGACGGCTTTGGATGCGGTGCGCGCGGCGCCCGGCGTCGTGGATGCCATGCGGCTCGCCGATGACCTCGCGTTCGAGGCGGGACGCGATCCCGGTGTGCGGACCCTGCGGGTACTCGCGTCGGCGCTGGCCGGCGAGGATCAGGTCGCCGCGATCGCTGCTGTGCACGCCCTCGCCGAGGTCTTCGACGAGCAGGCGGCGCGCATGCTGAGCGGCCTGCTGTCGGACGACCGGCCGACGATCCGCG
>QFPD01000222.1 GCA_003248845.1 Microbacterium sp.
GCGAGATGGACAACGACTTCACGAAGGATGCGCAGATCGCCATGCTGCGCTCCGCGCGCGCGTACCGCGGTGACAAGCTCATCCGCACGGCCGCCCCGCACAAGATCCTCGACCCCGATTCCGGGCCCCTCATCGCCGTCAAGCTGCACGTCCTGACCCGCAAGTCGCTGGGCGGGATCGAGACCGACCTCGACGGTCGCGCACTCGGCCACGACGGGGAGCCGGTCCCGGGCCTGTACGCGGCGGGCGAGGCATCGGGTTTCGGCGGCGGCGGCGTGCACGGCTACCGAGCTCTCGAAGGCACCTTCGTCGGCGGATGCCTCTTCTCCGGCCGCGTCGCAGGTCGAGCCGCGGCGGCGGCGCTCTGACGGCTGCTCTGTCGCTGGTCGAGCGCCCTGAGAAAGCTGCGCGCCGCTCTCAGGCGGCGCCCGTCGTGCGTACCGCGGTGAGACCGCTGCGCACCGTGTCGCGGACGAGGACGTGCCCGCGCGACAGGCTGACCCGTGTCCACGGCCCCGTCCGACGGATGACCGCCTGCTCCTCCCCCGCGATGAAGCCGAGCGCGAACGCCGCGAAGGCGACGCCGAGCGGCAGCCCGGCAAGGTCCTCGTCGGGGGCTCCCCAGATCGACGCGCGCACAGCGTGCACGACATCGTCCCCGGCATCCGTCGGCACGGCCTCCGCGACCGCGGCGATCCCCCATTGCGCGCGAGACGCGAGCCTCGCGGCCGCCGTCTCACCCGAGGCCTCCCATCCCGACCGGGGAGGTGAGATCCCCGCCCACGGCGCCGTGACCGCCGAATCCGGGAGAGCGAGGTGGGTTTCTCCCGAGGCACGCAGCGTCGACGCGTCGACGACGAGGTCGCAGACGACCTCGGGGTCGACGGCGATGATCCGCATTCCCAATATGGTCGGCGTGGCCTCGAGGAGTGTGCGGGGCGCAAGCGGGGCGGAGGTCATCACCAGCAGGCCGTCCTGCGCTCTCAGACGGACCGCGCCGTCGCCGAGCCGGGCCGCGCGCTGCGCGAACACGAGGGCGTCGGAGGCGGTGGGGACATCGGGGAAGCGGAGCTCGTGGGGCATCCGCCCTAAACTATCAAGAGGGCGAAACACGAGCGTCCGAGCGGGGAGCACGCGGATGCCGGAAGGCCGCGACGACAGGAGCACAGTGGGTCAGAGCGAGCAGACGGGCTTCGATCCGGTGACGATGATGCTCGAGGTAATCGATCTCGACTCCGGGGCCGCAAGGACGACGGAGGACATCTTCACCGGCGCTTCGCACCCGATGCCGACGGGCCGCATCTTCGGGGGCCAGGTGCTCGCGCAGGCGATCATCGCTGCGGACCGAACCACCGGCGATGACCGGGTGCCGCACTCGATGCACGGCTACTTCCTGCGCCCGGGTGACGCGTCGCAGGGGCTCACGCTGTCGGTCGACCGTATCCACGACGGTCGTTCGTTCTCGACCCGCCGGACCCAGGCGTACCAGCACGGCGTCCCCATCTTCTCGATGATCGCCTCGTTCGAAAGCGAGGACCCGGGTCTCGATCATCAGGCGGCGCCCCCTGCCGGCATCCCCGCACCGGAGGACCTCGTCTCGGCGACGTCCACGCACCCGCTTTCGCGTCGCCTCCTCGCCGACAGCGCCATCGAGGTGCTGCACGCGGAGGGGGGCATCTACGACGGCGCCGACGCAGACCCGGTCGCCGCACAGAACGTGTGGATGCGGACGCGTCGCCCGATCGGCGACGACGCGGCCGTCCACCGGGCCGTCCTGGCGTACATGAGCGATCTCACGATCCAGGAGTCCGTCCTCCGCGCTCACGGGATCGCCTGGTCGCAGCCCGGGCTCAAGGTCGCGAGCCTCGATCACGCGATGTGGTGGCACCGCCCCGCGCGCGTCGACGAATGGCTGCTGTACGCGCAGGAATCTCCGAGCGCACGCGGAGGGCGCGGACTCGCGACGGGACGGATCTTCACTCGTGACGGTGAACTGGTCGCGACCGTCGCGCAGGAGATCATGATCCGCGTACCGACGGACGACTGAGTCTCACGTTCGGTGCTGCTGCCCGCCGACCTGTGCGCCTCAGCGGCGATGGAATTCGACCGGATCTCCCAGGTAGGGTCTCCACGCCGCACGCATCCGCTCACTGAGACGCACCGGACGGAACGTGTGCGCGTCGACAAGGACGACGGCCGACGACGCCCGTGCGTACAACGTCTGCTGCGTATCGCTCAGCGGGCTGAAGACTTCGTAGCAGACCTCGATGCTCGAGCCGCCGATCTTGCCGAACCACATCTGCACGTCCAGCGGCTCTCGCCGATACGGGACAGGGGCGAGGTACTCGATCTCCTGCCGCGCGATGAGGGTGAGCTCGCCGGCATCCAAACCCGCATCGATCACCGCGGTGTCAGGCGCGCTCTCGCCTCCCACCGGCGACCAGAAGACGCGCACTCGAGCCTCTTCGAGGAGCTTCAGCATCGTCGCGTTGTTGACGTGGTTGAACGCATCCAGATCACCCCAGCGCAGGTGGATCGGGACGTGGATGCGGCGCTCGTCAGTCACGCGTGAGCTTGCGATGCGTCGAACGGTGCGGGTTCGCGGCATCCGGGCCGAGGCGCTCGATCTTGTTGGCCTCGTAGGCCTCGAAGTTGCCCTCGAACCAGTACCACTTGTCGGGCTGTTCGTCCGTGCCCTCGTAGGCCAGGATGTGGGTCGCGATGCGGTCGAGGAACCACCGGTCGTGCGTGATGACCACCGCGCAACCGGGGAACTCGAGCAGGGCGTTCTCGAGGGACGAGAGCGTCTCGACATCGAGGTCGTTGGTCGGCTCGTCGAGCAGCAGCAGGTTGCCGCCCTCCTTCAGGGTCAGCGCGAGGTTCAGGCGGTTGCGCTCACCACCGGAGAGGACACCCGCCTTCTTCTGCTGGTCGGGACCCTTGAAGCCGAACTTGGAGACATAGGCGCGCGAGGGGATCTCGGTCTTTCCGACGGTGATGATGTCGAGGCCGTCCGAGACGACCTCCCACAGCGTCTTCTGCGGGTCGATGTTGGCACGACTCTGGTCGACGTAGCTGATCTTGACGGTCTCGCCGATCTTCAGGTCGCCGCCGTCGAGCGGCTCGAGGCCGACGATCGTCTTGAACAGCGTCGTCTTGCCGACGCCGTTCGGTCCGATGACGCCGACGATGCCGTTCGGGGGCAGGCTGAAACTCAGCCCGTCGATGAGCGTGCGGTCGCCGAATCCCTTGTGCAGCTTCTTCGCTTCGATCACGACATTGCCCAAGCGGGGCCCCGGCGGGATCTGGATCTCTTCGAAATCGAGCTTGCGCGTGCGCTCCGCCTCGGCGGCCATCTCCTCGTAGCGGGCGAGGCGGGCCTTCGACTTCGTCTGACGGCCCTTTGCGCTCGAGCGTACCCAGTCGAGCTCGTCCTTCAGGCGCTTCGCGAGCTTCGCGTCCTTCTTGCCCTGGATGTCGAGGCGCTCGGCCTTCTTCTCGAGGTACGTCGAGTAATTGCCCTCGTAGCCGATGAGCCGCCCCCGGTCGACCTCGGCGATCCACTCGGCGACGTTGTCCAGGAAGTACCTGTCGTGGGTGATCGCGATGACGGCACCCTTGTACGACTGCAGGTGCTGCTCGAGCCACAGGACGCTCTCCGCATCGAGGTGGTTCGTGGGCTCGTCGAGGAGCAGCAGGTCCGGCTTCTGCAGCAGCAGCTTCGCCAGCGCGACACGGCGGCGTTCACCACCGGAGAGCTTGGTCACGGGCTCGTCGCCCGGCGGCGTGCGCAGCGCGTCCATCGCCTGCTCGAGCTGCGAGTCGAGATCCCAGCCGTCGGCAGCGTCGATCTCCTCCTGCAGAGTGCCCATCTCGGCGAGCAGGGCATCGAAATCGGCATCCGGGTCGGCCATCAGCGCCGAGATCTCGTTGAAGCGATCGAGCTTCGCCTTGATCGCGACGCCCTCCTGGATGTTCTCGAGCACTGTCTTGGTCTCGTCGAGCTCGGGCTCCTGCATGAGGATGCCGACGGTGAACCCGGGGCTCAGGCGCGCCTCGCCGTTGCTGGGGGTGTCGAGCCCCGCCATGATCTTGAGGATCGTCGACTTGCCGGCGCCGTTGGGGCCGACCATG
>QFPD01000223.1 GCA_003248845.1 Microbacterium sp.
CATCTATAACGCCACGACCCCGATCATGACGGCCATCATGGCGTGGCTCGTCTTCCGCGTCGAGCGTCTGAAGATCGGCCAGATGATCGGGATCCTCGTGGGCATCCTCGGCGTCATGGTCATCATCGCGCCGTGGCAGGGACTCGACCTCTCGCAGAGTGTGCTCGCACAGCTGACGATCCTGGGAGCGACCGCCTGTTACGGGTTCAGTCTCGCCTACATGCGACGCTTCACGTCGAATACCGGGATGAGCGCGCTCGTGTTCTCGTTCCTCAACATCGGGATCGCGGCGGCCATCATGCTGGTCCTGACGCCCGTGCTCGTGCTGACGCCCGTGCACCTCGACATCTGGATCATCGGCAGCATCGTGCTGCTCGGATGTCTGGGCACCGGCATCGCGTACATCTGGAACCAGAACGCCCTGCGCGCGTGGGGCCCGACGCGCGCGTCGACCGTCACCTACATCACGCCCGTCGTCGGTGTGCTGCTGGGGGTCGTGATCCTGGGCGAGACCCTCACGTGGAACGAGCCCGTGGGCGCGGTCGTCGTCTTCCTCGGCATCCTGCTCGCACAGAACCGCCTGCGCCTCCCGCGCCGGGCGGGCAGACGAGCGGGAGGGGATGCCGCGCTCGCGGCATCCCCTCCCGGAGTTCCGGCCCGTGGAGGCCGGTGAGATCGATCAGGCCTCGACCGAGCCCTGCAGGTCGAGCATGATCGTGACGTCCTTGCCGACGAGCACGCCGCCCGACTCGAGCGCGGCGTTCCAGGTGAGGCCGAAGTCCTCGCGGTTGACGACGGTCTTCGCGGTCGCGCCGGCCTTGTAGTTGCCGTACGGGTCGGTGCCGAAGCCGCCGAACTCGAGCTCGAACGTGACCGGCTTGGTGACGCCGTGCATCGTCAGATCACCGTCGACGAGGAAGTCTCCGCCCTCGTAGCGGACGCCCGTCGAGACGAAGTCGATCGTCGGGTAGGTCTCCACGTCGAAGAAGTCGGCCGAGCGCAGGTGGTTGTCGCGGTTCTGGTCACCCGTGGAGATCGATGCGGCATCCACCGACGCCGTAACCTTCGCCTCGAGGGGGTTCGCGGGCGCCTCGATCGTGGCGCTCTTGAGGCCGAACTCGCCGCGGACCTTGGAGATCATCATGTGGCGCAGGCTGAAGGTCACCTCGCTGTGCGCAGGGTCGAGCACCCAGGTGCCCGCCTTGTAGCCCAGAACGTCGAGGGTCGTGGTGGTGTCGGTCATGGTTTTCCTTCGGTGAAACGGACGATGGTCTGCGGGGTGAAACGCCCCCGCAGACCATCTATTCCCGCGAATATAAAGTCCTTCTGAACGCTCAGCCGACCGCGAGCAGATCGATGATGAAGATCAGGGTCTTGCCCCCCAGGAAGTGTCCGCCGGCGGGGCCGTACGCGAGGTGCGGCGGGATGACGAGTTCACGGCGGCCGCCGACCTTCATGCCCGGGATGCCGTCCTGCCACCCCTGAATGAGGCCCCGCAGCGGGAACTGGATCGACTCGCCGCGACCCCACGACGAATCGAACTCCTCGCCCGACTCGTACTCGACACCCGCGTAGTGGACGGTGACGTTGTCACCGGGCTTCGCCTCGGCGCCGTCTCCGACGATGATGTCGCGGATGACGAGGTCGGCGGGCGCGGGGCCCACGGGGGCGTCGAACTCGGGCTTCGTGCGGTCTTGTGTCATGGCATCCATCCAAGCATGGATGCCATGGTGGTGACAGCGTCCCTGCCGGGCGTTGACAGACTCAACGCACAGCATCTCTGCCGGGCGTTGACAGACTCAACGCACAGCGTCCCTGCCGGGCGTTGACAGACTCAACGCCCGGTGCCGCGGCGATGCCTGCGTGTCTCCCGGGCGTTGAGTTGGTCTGTCGTGCCCCCATTCTCACGGGACCGGCCCGCGGGTGTCAAGGCATCCGTCGTGGATCAGCGCGCGAGCAGCGCCCCGCGTGCCGCGGTCGCACGAGCGAGAAGTACACGCTCGTCCTGGGTCGATCGCGGGTCTCGTCCCGTGCGGGTGCGCTCGCGCGCGGCGGCGAGCGATGTGGCATCTCGAATGAACGCCACCATCGCCGCCGATCGGTCACCCGGCAGGGTACGGGCCCACGCGCGGGCGCGGCGCCGGCCCGCCGGCGTGGCGAGGAGGTCCACCTCGGCCGGGGTGAACCACCCCGCTGCGGCGTACTCGCTCAGACGCGCCCGGGTCAGCCGCGCCTCTTCGCGCCGCAGCGCGACGATGCCCAGGACGAATGCGACGAACAGCGGTACCTGCAGCGTGACGTAGAGGTGGAAGAAGTCCGCGAACAACGCCGACCCGTTCCAGAGTGCGTGCAGCGCAGCACCGCACAGCATGCCGACGAGGCCGGACGCGGCGGCTCCCGGGGCCCCCGCTCCGCGCCGCGCCGCGAGGCCGAGGGCGTAACCCGTGATCGCCGTGAACATGACGTGGGCGAAGGGCGACAGGATGCCGCGGAGGAAGAACGTGAACGCCGTATCTGCGACACCGCCCTCGATCAGGCTCGTCGCGAAGTAGAGAATGTTCTCCGTGAACGCGAAGCCCGCCCCCACGAGGGCACCGTAGACGACGCCGTCGACGGGGCCGTCGAACGTCCTGCGGCCGAAGACGAAGACGAGGAACACGCCGAGGCCCTTCGCGAACTCTTCGACCAGCGGCGCCTGGATCACGGACGACACGGCATCGCGCACAGGGTCATCCGCCGCTGCCGGCACGATCACCGACAGCGCGATGTCGACGCCGAGGGCGATCGCGACGGCGGCGATGGCTCCCCACGCGATCGCGAAGACGACGAGCGATGGCGGCTCCGGCTCCCATAGGTCGACGATCCGCACGGCCCACAGCACGCCCGCGAGCGGGATGAGCGCGAGAACGAGTCCGATGACCGACGCCACGACGCCGAGGTAGGTGAGGACGTAGGCGACGACACCGACGAGGAGCACGAGCAGCACGGCGAACACCCAGATCGGTGCGGCGCGTCCGGCGCGCGGAATCGGGGGCATCGGCGCGCCGACCGGCGCGGGCGAGACAGCCGCGGGAGGGATCGGCGCGGGGGCGACGGCGGCGGGCTGGGCCAGCGGCGAGGGGTGGCTCATGGCGATCAGCCTAGAGGTGCGCGTCGCCGCGCCCGGACTCGCAGGTAGCCTGGACGAATGCGTTTCGCCCACCTCCGGCTGCCCGACTCCCTTGCGACTGGGTCCCTCGCACCTGGGTCCCTCGCGCCCGAGCTCGCCGTCATCGTCGACGAGCGCGCTGTTGTGGTGGGTGAGCTCTTCGAGGGCGCGCCGCGCGGGCTGCAGCAGCTCATCGACGGCGGTGACGCACTGCTGGCGCGCGTGCGCGCGGCGGCGGCCGACGCGACCGACGCACCGTCGGTCGCACTCGCCGACGCGGTCTTCGCGCCCGCCGTCACCGCTCCCCCCATCGTCCTCGCGATCGGACTCAACTACGCGGCGCATTCGAGCGAGCTGGGCCTCAAGGCCGACACGGCACCGACCGTCTTCGTGCTCTGGCCGAACTCGCTCGCGGCGCATGAAGAGACGACGTCGTGGCCGAGATCGCTGAGCGAGTCGATCGACTACGAGGCGGAGCTCGGCGTGATCATCGGAACGCCGGCGAAGGATGTCGAGGCATCCGAAGCCCTCGACCACGTGTGGGGCTACACCGTCGTCAACGACATCACGGCGCGCGACATCCAGTTCTCCGAGGCGCAGTGGTCGCGGTGCAAGTCGTTCGACGGCTTCACGCCGAACGGACCGTTCGTCGTGACCGCCGACGAGATCCCCGACCCGCAGGACCTGCACATCTGGGCGGTCGTGGACGGACAGACGGTGCAGGATGCCTCAACGGGGCAGATGATCCGCTCGGTCGCGACCCTAGTCTCGCACCTCTCGCGCTCCGCGACGCTCCTGCCCGGCACCCTCATCTCGACCGGCAGCCCCGGCGGCGCCGGCTACTCGCGCGATCCGCAGATCTTCCTGCGCGACCGCTCCACGGTCACGGTCGGGGTCGACGGCATCGGCGCGCTCACGACGCACTGCCGCATTCTCGGCTGACGCCGACCGCTCAGCGGCCGGACTGCTCCAG
>QFPD01000224.1 GCA_003248845.1 Microbacterium sp.
ATGCCACTAGGTTTTGATTATCAACCATTGTTCGCTTTACTCTTCCCATGAGCGAGAAGCGACGCGGTTCGTACGCGAAAGGGATCGCGAAACGCGAGGAGATCCTCGAGCGCGCCCTCGAGGTCGTCGGGCGCGAAGGCTATGCCGGCGCCTCGGTGCGCGCGATCGCCGACGCCGTGGGACTCAGCCAGGCGGGCCTGCTTCACTACTTCGATTCGAAGGAGGAGCTCTTCACCGAGATCCTGCGCAAGCGCGACGAGGTGGATGCCGCACTCTTCGGCAGCGCCGACGCGGCGAACGCAACGGCCGACGAACTGCGCGACGGCTACGTCGCCGTCGTCCGCCACAACACGGAGGTGCCCGGCCTGGTGCACCTCTTCTCCCGGCTGGCTGTGGACGCCGCAGACCCCGCCCACCCGGCGCACGACTATTTCCTCTCCCGCGGGGCGGGGCTCCGCGCCGTCTACCTTGACGCGCTCCAGCGCGCGCAGCGGGACGGCAGCCTCACGCGCGAGGTCGATGCCGAGATACTCGTCCGCATTGTGCAGGCCGTCGCGGACGGCATGCAGCTGCAGTGGATGCTCGACCCCGAGGTCGACATGGCCGCGACGATCGCCGCGGTCTTCACTCTGCTCGGGACTCAGCGCAGCGGCGCGACCGACGCATAGGCATCCGGCTCGTCGTGCACGGGAGTGTCGTACACGCGCGCCGCTCCCTTGTCGCCCCACCGCGCCCACTCGGGAGCACGACCCTGCACGAAGGCCACCGCATCGCCGTGCACACGATCGGCGAGCTGCTGCGGAGGATGGGGCCCAGCGAGCGGCTCGATGGCGGGGCCGCCGAGGCAGTCGAAGAAGAACGGCACGTCGAGGCAGTGCTCGGCGAAGCCGAACGTTCCCGACGGCCACGAGAACCGGTACGCCCAGGTGAGCGCTTCACCGCGCGCCTCGGCGACGTCCACGAGCGGCGCACGGAAGAGGCGGTCGGTCAGGAGACGTCCGGCGAGGCGGGCCGTGCCGAGTCGAGCGACGTCGGCATTGGCGCGGAGATACGCCGTGCGACGCCCGCCGTGCAGCCCCAATCTGCCGAGCACGATCCGCCGCGGCACCCAGCGCAGCGCTTTCGCCTGCGCCGTGAGCGCCATCGTGAACTCGTCATCCGTCGTCCCGAGGACGAGCGGCTTGTCCGCACCCACACCGGCGGCGATCGAAACCCGCGTCGACTGGGGCAGCAGGTCTCCGTCGATCACGGGGCCGAGCGCGAGGCCGTGGGCGACGAGGTCGCCCATGCCGGCGGCATCCAGCGCCGTCGCCGACTTCTGCGCCTCGAGAAGCCGCTCCTCGGAGAGTGTGGAGAATCCGGCGAGGTCGGCCGAGACACCCGCCGACGCGGCGACCTTCGCGGTGAGGGCCGCTGCGCGGTCGTGCGTGACGTCGGCGAGGGCGCTCGAGAGCGCCCAGACCCGGTGGAAGAGGTGCTGCGCTGCGGGCATGCCGAGGAGCGTCAGGACGGCACCTCCACCCGCGGATTGCCCCGCGATCGTGACGCGGCCGGGATCACCGCCGAAGGCGGCGATGTTCTCCTGCACCCACTCGAGGGCAGCGAGCCAGTCGCGCACGCCTCGGTTCGCGGGTGCTCCGGAGATCATGCCGAACCCGTCGACGCCGAGACGATACGAGATCGTCACCGTGACGACACCGTCGCGGTTGAAGCTCCGACCGTCGTACCACGGACTCGCGGGCGAGCCGGCGAAGAAGCCGCCGCCGTGGATCCAGACGAGTACCGGGAGCCCCGCCGCTCCCGGATCGGGGGTGAAGACGTTGACGTTCAGCGTCGCCGCGCCCGGAACGCTCGGCTCGGGGATGAGCGTCACCCCGGGATCGCCGCGCTGGGCGGTCGGCCCGAACGCGAGCGCATCGCGGATGCCGTCCCACCGCTCGGCTCGCACGGGCGCCGCGAAGCGGCGCTCCCCCACCGGCGCCTGTGCGAACGGGATGCCGAGGAACGCCGCCGACCGTTCGGCACCCGCTCCGCGCCACTGCCCGCGCACCGCCCCCGCGGGGGCTGACACCTCGATCAGATCGCCGACCATGTGCCGCTGCTCCTTCGCATCGCAATTCCGAACGCTGTTCGGGAATCAGGGTACACAGGAGACGTGGGCATGCGGCATCCGTCGACGCATGACCGCGATCGCCTCGGCGCTGTCGTCGACGAGCAGCGCGCTCCGCCCCAGCGCGTGGGCGACCGCGCCGGTCGTGCCGCTGCCGGCGAAGAGGTCGAGCACGCGATCGCCGGGGCGGCTGGAGGCCTGGACGATGCGCCGAACGACGCCCTCCGGCTTCTGCGTGGGGTAGCCCGTCCGCTCGGCCCCTCCGGTCGGCACGATCGTGTGCCACCACACGTCGGTGGGGAGTTTGCCGCGCTCGGCCTTCTCCGCGGTGACGAGCCCGGGCGCCATGTAGGGCTCGCGGTCGACGGCATCGGAGTCGAACCAGTACCGCTCGGGGTCCTTCACATAGACCAGGATCGTGTCGTGCTTGGTCGGCCAGCGCCGCTTCGACTTCGCGCCGTAGTCGTATGCCCAGATGAGTTCGTTGAGAAAGCATTCACGGCCGAAGATCTCGTCGAGGAGGACTTTGGCGTAGTGCGCTTCGCGATAGTCGAGGTGCAGGTAGAGGGTTCCGTCCTCGGTCAGCAGGCGCCGCGCCTCGCGCAGCCGGGGCTCGAGGAACGCGCCGTAGTCGTCGAAGCGGTCGGCGTAGACGCGCGCGCCGTCGCGATGGCGCGTGTATCCGGTGCCGCGGAAGCCGGTCTGGGTGGCGCGGTCGCCCGCCCGCGGTTCGACGCCGTCGGTGCGCGTGCGCGTGCGCCCGGTGTTGAAGGGGGGATCGAGGTAGATGAGCGGGAAGCCGGCGTCCGGCAGCGACCGGGCGACGACGAGGTTGTCGCCGTGGATGACCTCGACGGTCACGGAACCCTGCGTCACGGAACCCGGTGCAGCCAGGCGTCCGTGGCGAACTTGGATGCCACGAGCGCCTCCGCCTCGGCATATTCCTCTTCGGTGATATGACCGGGCTGTGCGCCGTAGAGGTTCGCGAAGGTGTCCTTGAGCCGCTCGATGATCGCCTCGCGCGGGAGCCCCGTCTGCGAGCGGAGCGGGTCGACGCGTTTCGCAGCCGAGGTCGTGCCCTTGTCGCTGAGCTTCTCGCGGCCGATGCGCAGCACCTCGGTCATGACCTGACCGTCCATGTCGTAGGACATCGTCGCGTGATGCAGCACGCCACCGCCGGCGAGCCGCTTCTGTGCCGCGCCGCCGATCTTGCCCTTCGAGGAGGCGATGTCGTTGAGCGGTTGATACGTGGCATCCACGCCCAGTGAGCGCAGCGCCTGCAGCACCCAGTCGTCGAGGAACGCGTACGAGTCGGCGAAGGTCATTCCCGCGACGAGGGATGCCGGGACGTACAGGGAGTACGTGACGATCGATCCCGCACCCATCATCATCGCGCCGCCGCCGGAGATGCGCCGCACGACGTCGTAGCCGTGGCGGGCGGCCCCCTCGGGGTCGACTTCATTGCGATACGACTGGAACGAGCCGATCACGACGGCGGATTCGTTCCACTCCCAGATCCGCAGGGTGGGGTTGCGCAGCCCCGCACCGACCCGGCCCGTGAGCACTTCGTCGAGCGCGAGGTTCATGCGCGGCGAGACCGCCCTCTCATGCACGATCTCCCACGTGAAGTCCTTCCACCCGGGAGCCGTGACGAGAGCGCGGCGGACGGCGGTGCCGACGGATTCGGGAGTGAAGCCGAGCAGCTGGGCGCCCTCGGGGAGGGCCGCACGGACGGCCGCCGCGATGCCCGCGGCATCCGTCTCCACCGGCAGTCCCGTGACGGCGGCGTCGATGTCCTGCAGGGCGTCGTCGGGTTCGAGGAAGAAGTCGCCGGCCAGGTGGAAGTCGGCGATGCGCCCCCCGTCGACCTCGAGATCGACGACGACGAGCTTTCCGCCCGGAACCTTGTACTCACCGTGCATGGATCCAGCCTAGGCGCGGGTCATGCACGGGCGGGCACCCGAGCATCCAACCAGGTGACGAGGTCGCTGACGACCTC
>QFPD01000225.1 GCA_003248845.1 Microbacterium sp.
GATCGCGTCACTCTGCACCTGCGTGCGGGCAAGGGCGGCAACGGCTGCGTCTCGGTGCGCCGGGAGAAGTTCAAGCCTCTCGCCGGCCCCGACGGCGGCAACGGCGGCCACGGCGGGGACGTCGTGCTCGTCGCGGACCCGCAGGTGACGACGCTCTTGTCGTACCACCACTCGCCGCACCGCAGTGCCGGCAACGGGGGATTCGGCATGGGCGACAACCGCTCGGGCGCCGCGGGGGAGAGCCTCGAGCTTGCCGTCCCCGTCGGCACTGTCGTGAAGGATGCCGAGGGTGACGTCCTCGCCGACCTTCTCGTCCCCGGCACGCGCTTCATCGCGGCTCCGGGCGGACAGGGCGGTCTCGGCAACGCCGCACTCGCGAACCCCAAGCGCAAGGCGCCGGGCTTCGCTCTGCTGGGAACACCGGGGTGGGAGGGCGACGTCCAGCTCGAGCTGAAGACGGTCGCGGATGTCGCGCTCGTCGGGTTCCCCTCGGCCGGCAAGTCGAGCCTCATCGCGTCCGTGTCGGCGGCGCGGCCGAAGATCGCGGACTACCCGTTCACGACGCTGCACCCGAACCTCGGCGTGGTCCAGGCCGGCGACGTGCGTTTCACCGTCGCCGACGTGCCCGGGCTCATCGAGGGCGCGAGCGAAGGCAAGGGCCTCGGGCTCGAGTTCCTTCGGCATGTCGAGCGCTGTACGGCGCTCGTGCACGTGCTCGACTGCGCAACGCTCGAACCCGGCCGCGACCCGCTGAGCGACCTCGACGTGATCCTCGACGAGCTCCGCAACTACCCGGTGCCCGAGGGCCAGGTCCCTCTCCTCGAGCGCCCGCAACTCGTCGCCCTCAACAAGGTCGACGTGCCCGAGGCGAAGGACCTCGCAGACCTCGTGCGCCCCGATCTCGAGGCACGCGGCTATCGGGTGTTCGAGATCTCCACGGTCAGCCACGAAGGACTGCGGCCACTGACTTTTGCCCTGGCCGACATCGTCGCGCACCACCGTGCAGAGCAGGCTGCCGCTCCCGCGCCGGAGCGCGTCATCATCCGCCCGCAGGGCGCCGAGCGCGAGTTCCAGATCCGCGTCGAAGGCGGCACGTACGGCAACATCTTCCGCATCCTGGGAGCGAAGCCCGTGCGCTGGGTGCAGCAGACCGACTTCCAGAACGAGGAGGCCGTCGGCTTCCTCGCCGACCGCCTCGAGAAGCTCGGTGTCGAAGACGAGCTCTACCGCGCAGGGGCAGAGGCGGGTTCCACCGTCGTGATCGGTGATGGCGACGGGGTGGTGTTCGACTGGCATCCCACGCTGTCGTCGGCCGCAGAGCTCATGACGGCGCCCCGCGGCACGGACCCGCGACTCGACCTCAACCCGCGCCGCACGACGTCTCAGCGCCGTGAGCGCTACCACGAGCGCATGGATGCCAAGGCCGAGGCCCGTGCCGAACTCGAGCAGGAGCGCCTCGACAGCCGCGGTGCCGGTGTCGTCGAGGACGGCTGGGACGGCGAGGACGACGCGTGAGCGTGCGTTCGCGCGCCGACCTGAACGGAGCACGCCGCGTCGTCGTGAAGGTCGGCTCATCGTCGATCAGCGGGGAGAACGCCGGCAAGATCCAGCCGATCGTCGAAGCTCTCGCTGAAGCCCACGGGCGGGGGACCGAGGTCGTTCTCGTCTCGTCCGGCGCGATTGCGACCGGAATGCCGTACCTCGCCCTCGACGAGCGTCCCGTCGACCTCGCGACCCAGCAGGCGGCCGCGGCCGTCGGGCAGAACGTCCTCATCTACCGCTATCAAGACGCCCTGCGCCCCTTCGCGATCGTGGCCGGCCAGGTGCTGCTGACCGCGGGTGACCTCGAGAACGCCACGCACCGCTCCAATGCCCGCCGAGCGATGGAGCGTCTGCTCGGCCTGCGCATCCTGCCGATCGTGAACGAGAACGACACCGTCGCAACGCACGAGATCCGCTTCGGCGACAACGACCGCCTCGCCGCACTGGTCGCCGAGCTCATCGGGGCCGACGCGCTCGTCCTCCTGAGCGACATCGAATGCCTGTACACGCGACCGCCGAGCGAGCCGGGAGCACTTCCGATCGACACCGTCGCGTTCGGCGACGACCTGGCTGGCTTCGAGTTCGGCTCGGTCGTCGTCAACAGCGTCGGCACCGGCGGTGCGGCGACCAAGGTGTCCGCCGCACGGCTGGCCGCGGCCGCCGGGATCGGCGTGCTCGTCACGAGCGCCGATCTCGTCGTGGACGCGCTCAGCGGTGCCGCCGTCGGGACCTGGTTCGCTCCCGACCCCGACGCGACGCCGAGAACGGCGACCGGAAACGTCCGAACGGGCGCGATCGCGTCCTGATCGAACGCGTCTTCATCCGACGGCTGGATACACTGGGCGGATGACCTCCCCGGCACTGACCACGACGACCGCGCGCGAGCGCATGGAGCTCGCGAAGACCGCGTCTCGCAGCGTCGGGCTGTTGAGCGACGGCGTCAAGTCCGAGGCCCTGCGGGCGATCGCGACTGCGATCGACGGAGCTGCGGCCGACATCGTCGCCGCCAATGCGGAGGACCTGCGGCGCGGCGAGGAGACCGGGCTCTCGACGGGCCTGCGTGATCGTCTGCGGCTCGACGATGCGCGTGTGCGTGCTCTCGCTGCCGCCGTGCGCGATGTCGCCGACCTGCCCGACCCGGTCGGGCGCGTCCTCGACGAGCGCACGCTGCCCAACGGTGTGCGGCTGCAGAAGGTGTCCGTGCCGTTCGGAGTGATCGGCTCGATCTACGAGGCGCGTCCGAACGTCACCGTCGACATCGCGGCCCTCGCGCTGCGCTCAGGCAACGCCGTCGTGCTTCGGGGCGGGACGGCGGCGCTCGCGAGCAACGCGGCACTCGTCGCTGTCATGCGCGCCGCCCTGGGTTCGGTCGGCATCGATCCCGAGGCCGTCCAGACGGTGGACGACTTCGGCCGCGAGGGCGCCGATGCGCTCATGCAGGCGCGCGGGCTCGTCGATGTGCTCGTCCCGCGCGGGAGCGCGCAGCTCATCGAGACCGTCGTGACGCAATCATCGGTGCCGGTGATCGAAACCGGCGCCGGAGTCGTGCACGTGGTCCTCGACTCCTCGGCGCCCCTCGAGTGGGCGCAGCAGATCGTCGTGAATGCGAAGGTGCAGCGCCCGAGCGTCTGCAACGCGGTCGAGACGGTGCTCGTCCTGCGGGATGCCGCGGACCGCCTCATCCCGTCGGTCGCGGCCGCGCTCGAAGGCGCCGGTGTCACGATCCACGGCGATGACGCCGTCCGGGCTCTCGTCCCCGGCGCCGTTCCGGTGACGGACGCCGACTGGGCCACGGAGCACATGAGCCTCGACCTGTCGATGCGCGTCGTCGACGACCTCGACGAGGCGCTTGACCACATCCGCCGCTACTCGACCCACCACACGGAGTCGATCGTCACCGCCGATGAGCGCAACGCCGAGCGCTTCCTCGCGGAAGTCGACTCGGCTGTCGTGATGGCCAACGCCTCGACGCGCTTCACCGACGGAGGCGAGTTCGGATTCGGCGCCGAGGTGGGCATCTCGACGCAGAAGCTGCACGCGCGGGGACCCATGGGCCTGCCGGAGCTCACGAGCACGAAGTGGCTCGCGCGCGGCGCCGGGCAGATTCGCGCCTGAACCGCATAAACTTGACTCACCCGAACCGAACGGAGTCCGAATGACCATCGCCACGATCATCGCCCTCGCCACCGAGACGGCGGAGCATCACGGCAACGTCCAGGGCGAGACCTTCGTCTTCGGCGCGATCGCGATGGTGGTTTTCCTCGCGCTCGGCTTCGTGACCCTGTCGTACCGCAACGTGGCGAACCGTCACGCCCACAAGGCCGAGGCCTACGCCAAGGCGCACCCCGTCGACCAGGCGCAGGTGGGCCACGGCCACCACTGAGGCAGGCCGATGGTTTCGGAGCGCGCCCCGCGAATCGGGGTCATGGGCGGGACGTTCGATCCCATCCATCACGGACACCTCGTCGCGGCCAGCGAGGTCGCTCAGTCCTTCGACCTCGACGAGGTCGTGTTCGTTCCCACGGGGCTGCCGTGGCAGAAGGACAAGGTGACCGAGAG
>QFPD01000418.1 GCA_003248845.1 Microbacterium sp.
CAAGGAGAACGAGGAGTTCATGTGGCAGCTCGCCGACCGGGTGCTCGACCCGTTCCTGGCCGGGGGCGGAGGCGAATTCATCGGCGCGGTCGCAAATCCGTTCGCGCTCTTGGTGATCGCCGACCTACTCGGAGCGCCCGAGGAGGATCACGCTGAACTCACCGAGGAGCTGATCGGCGACTCGTCGCTCGGAAGCACCGGGGACAACGTCATGTCGCATGCCCCTCTCGAGTTCCTCTACCGCCGCTTCGCCGACTACATCGAGGACCGTCGTGCAACACCGCGCGCCGATGTGATGACGGAGATGGCGCGAGCGACATTCCCGGACGGGTCCACACCCGAGGTCATCGACGTCGTCCGCGTTGCAGCCAATCTGTTCTCCGCCGGGCAGGAGACGACGGTGCGGCTGCTGTCCTCGGCGCTCAAGATTCTCGCCGAAGACCATGAGCTGCAGGCGCACCTGCGGCGAAACACCGATCGCCTTCCCAATTTCGTCGAGGAGGCGCCGCGCTTCGAGAGCCCCATCAAGGGAGACTTCCGGTTGGCCCGTGACGCCGCGACGATCGGGGGCGTCGACATCGCGCCGGGCACGACGCTGATGGTGCATTTCGGGGCGGCCAACCGGGACCCCCGTCAGTTCGCCGACCCCAACACGTTCGTCGCCGATCGGCCGACTGCCCGGCGGCACATCGGTTTCGGGCGCGGCATCCACAGCTGCATCGGCGCACCGCTGGCCCGCGCGGAAGGCCGTGTGCTGTTGGAGCGGATCCTGACGCGTACCGCTCACATCGACCTCGACGAGAGTAGGCATGGTCCTGCACACGACCGTCGATTCGACTACGTCCCCACCTACATCCTTCGGGGTCTGACCGACCTGCGCGTGACAACTATGAAAGTGAGCCCATGAGTACGGATTTCAGTGTGAAGGACCGTAAGGCGCTGGACCTGACGGGCAAAGTGGTCGTCATCGTCGGTGGGGGTCAGATGCCGGGGCCGGGCATGGGCAACGGCCGCGCCACCGCGATCCTGGCGGCTCGCCACGGCGCCGAGGTGGTCGTGGCGGATCGCAATCTGGC
>QFPD01000226.1 GCA_003248845.1 Microbacterium sp.
GCATGCTGGGCGTCGACCCCGCCCGCAGCGCCGCCGTCGAGGACGCGCACTCGGGCGTCGCCTCCGCGGCGGCCGCCGGCTTCACGCTCGTCGTCGGCGTCGACCGGGGGGCGGGTGCACAGGCGCTGCTCGATCTCGGTGCGACGCTCGTCGTCGACGACCTCGCGGCATTCGTCCGATGATGCGCAGCACCTCCGCGGAAGGCACGAAGGCAGGGATGGACAAGATGGACCGCGACCGCTTCCCCGTCGACGAGTGGCGACTCGTCGAGAAGAGATTCTCTCTCGACGACGTCGGCGTCACCGAAACCCTGTTCGCCCTCGGCAACGGCTACCTGGGCCTGCGCGGCAATCATCCCGAGGGGCGTCACGCGCACGAGCACGGCACCTTCATCAACGGCTTCCACGAGATCTTCCCGATCCGCCATGCCGAGCAGGCGTACGGGTTCGCCGAGGTCGGTCAGACGATCATCAACGCGCCGGATGCCAAGGTCATGCGCGTCTACGTCGACGACGAGCCGCTCTCGTTCGACGTCGCGGACGTCCGCGAGTACGAGCGCGTGCTCGACATGCGCACCGGCATCCTGACCCGTCGTGTGCGGTGGATGACGCCGAGCGGCAAAGACGTCGTCATCGAGTTCGACCGGATGGTCTCGTTCGAGGAGAAGCACCTCGCGATCATGCGGGTGACGGTCACGGTGCTGAACGCAGATGCCCCCGTCACGATCAGCTGCCAGCTCATCAACCGGCAGGACGGCGAAGACGTCTACGGCGGCACGGCGCCCGGCGGCGCGAAGGCGGGCTTCGACCCGCGCAAGGCGGAGAAGATCTCCGAGCGCGTCCTGCAGCCGCAGGAGTACTGGCAGGACGGCGGGCGCTCGGCGCTGTCGTACCGCGTGAGCGCGTCGGGCATGACGCTCGCGCTCGTCGCCGACCACCTCATCGAGACCGAGAACGAGTATTCCGCGCGCACCTCGATCGAGCCCGATATCGCGAAGAACGTCTTCCGCGTGCAGGCGAAGGCGGGCGTACCCGTCACGGTCACGAAGCTCGTGAGCTACCACACGTCGCGCGGTGTCCCCGCGCGCGAGCTCGTCGACCGCGGCCGGCGCACCCTCGACCGGGTCGAGGCGGAGGGCGTGCAGGCGCAGTACGACCGTCAGGCGGCGTGGATGGCCGCGTTCTGGGAACGCTCCGATGTCGTCATCGGCGGGCACCCCGATCTGCAGCAGGCGACGCGGTGGTGCCTCTTCCAGCTGGCTCAGGCGGCTGCCCGTACGGACGGGCAGGGCGTACCGGCGAAGGGCGTCTCCGGCTCGGGGTACAGCGGGCATTACTTCTGGGATACGGAGATCTACGTGCTCCCGTTCCTCATTTATTCGACGCCGCTGTGGGCGCGCAACGCCCTCCGCATGCGCTACCTCATGCTCCCCGCCGCCCGAAAGCGCGCCGGGCAGCTCAACGAGGCCGGTGCGCTCTTCCCGTGGCGCACGATCAACGGTGAAGAGGCATCCGCCTACTACGCCGCGGGAACGGCGCAGTACCACATCAACGCCGACGTCAGCTTCGCGCTCGGCAAGTACGTGCGGGCGACGGGGGACGACGAGTTCCTCTATCGCGAGGGCGTCGACATCGCGGTCGAGACGGCGCGCCTGTGGTCGACACTCGGCTTCTGGCGCTTCAACGAGGACGGGGCGCCGGAGGTCTTCCACATCCACGGTGTCACCGGGCCCGACGAGTACACGACCGTCGTGAACGACAACCTCTTCACGAACGTCATGGCCCGGTACAACCTGCGCTTCGCGGCGCGGGTCGTCACCGAAATGGCCGAGCGCGCGCCCGAGGAGTACGCCCTGATGGCGGAGCGCCTCGGCCTCGGGGCCGAAGAGGCGGAGGGGTGGGATGCCGCGGCCGAGGCCATGCACATCCCGTACAGCGAGGGCCTCGGCATCCACCCCCAGGACGCCGTCTTCCTCGAGCGGGAGGTGTGGGATCTCGAGTCCACGCCGCCTGAGCAGCGCCCGCTGCTGCTGCACTTCCACCCGCTCGTCATCTACCGCTACCAGGTGCTCAAGCAGGCCGACGTCGTGCTCGCGCTCTACCTGCAGGGCAACCACTTCACCGACGAGGAGAAGCTCGCCGACTTCGAGTACTACGACCCCCTGACGACGGGGGACTCGACCCTGTCGGCGGTCGTCCAGGCGATCCTCGCGGCGGAGGTCGGGTATCAGGACCTCGCGCTGGAGTACTTCTCGCAGTCGATCTTCGTCGACCTCGGCGATCTGCACCACAACGCCGCCGACGGTGTCCACGTCGCGTCGGCGGGCGGGGTGTGGACGGCCCTCGTCGCGGGCTTCGGCGGCATGCGCGACCATTGGGGAGAGCTCTCGTTCGATCCCCGGCTTCCTGCTGACTGGCCGTCGCTGTCGTTCCCGCTGCAGTGGCACGGCACACCGCTGCACGTCGAGATCACGAAGGACGCGTTCACCGTCACGGCGGGCGAGGGCGACGCGGTGACCTTCCTCGTGCGCGGGGTCGGCCACGAGGTGGCCGGCGGCGGATCGGTCACGGTGCCGCTCGACGGTCAGGGACCCGTCCTGTCCGGCCGGCCCACCCTCAGCGACCTCGGTGAGACGCTGCGCGAGGACGGCACGCTGCTGTCGGCGTCGGTGCCGATCACGACCGCGACAACGACGGTCCCCGTCATCACGGGGGCTGTTCCGACGGTCGACACGGCGCACCGTGAGGAGCACGGGAACCTCGGCATCGACTCCTGATGCTCCGGTTCTGCGCGGGCGGTCATCCCACCGGCGCGCACGGACATGACCGCGGCGGCCACGGCCGCCACGGTTGATTCTGTGACCTTCCACCTCCTCGCGCTCGCGCCCGCCGCGATCGGTCTGTGCTGTCTCGCAGTCGACCGTCGGCGGGCGCGTGCGATCGAGCTCGGCGCCGGGGTGCTCATGATGCTCGCGATGGCGGACGCCGCGATCACCGCCATCGTCCCGGCGGTGTTCTGGGTCGTCGCCCTCCTCGGCGGGGCCATGGCGCTCGCGGCCGCGCGCGGTCGCGCGCGCGTGCGCGTCGCGGTCGGCGACATGACTGGAGGCGCCGCGATGGCTGTGCACTCCGCAGCGGGAATGGTCGTCATGGCGACGCTCATGCTCGCGATGACCGGCGGCGCACCTGCACCCGCAGCTTCGGCGCATCACCACACCGCCGCGCCCACCCTCGCCGTCGCCGCCCTCGTCGTCGCCTCGACGTACCTCGTGGCATCCGTCGTCCTCGCGGCGAGGACGCACGTGGGGCTGGCGCGTGTTCAGTACGTAGCGATGGCCGGGTCCGTCGGGCTGATGTCGCTCTCCTTCGCGGGCTGACGCGCGGCCTGGTCGGCGACGATCGCGCGCACGGCATCCCTTCCCGCGCGGTTCGCGCCGACCGTCGATTGCGACGGCCCGTAACCGATGAGGAACAGCCGCGGCTCGTCGATCGCGCGTCCGTTCGCGACGCGGATCCCTCCCGCCGCGGTGCGCAGCCCCAGGGGAGCGAGGTGGCCGATGTCGGCGCGGAACCCCGTCGCCCACAGGATGACGTGGGCTCGTTCGAGCGTGCCGTCCGGCATCCGGACGCCGTCCGGTTCGATGCGCGTGAACATCGGATGACGCACGAGCACGCCGCGCGCTCGCGCCGACTCCGACCAGACGGTGCGGTGCTGGCCGGTCACCGAGATGACGCTGCCGGGCGGTTCGCCCCGGCGCACGCGCTCCTCGACGCCCGCGATGGCGGCGATGCGGGCGGCGGTGTCGAACTCGGCGGCATCCCACGTCACTTCGCGGCGGGTGACCCAGAACGTGTCGGCGACGCGCGAGATCTCATCCAACAGCTGCACGGCCGAGATTCCCGCCCCCACGATCACCACGCGCTGCCCGGCGAACTCTTCGGCGGAGACGTAGTCGTGCACATGCAGCTGACGACCGAGGAACGTCTCGCCACCGGGCGCGTGCGGCCAGAAGGGGCGCCGCCACGTTCCGGTTGCGTTGATGACATAGCGGGCGGCCCAGACCTCGGCATCCGTCTCGACGAGGAGGCGCCCGT
>QFPD01000419.1 GCA_003248845.1 Microbacterium sp.
GGCGACGCCGTAGACCGCTCCGATCACGAGGGCGATCACCCACGTGCCCACGCGCGTCCACGAGAAGCCCACGCTTCCAGTCTACGGCTCAGGCGGCGAGTCCCCACTGTCGCAGCAGCGCCGCGACGACCGCCGCCGCGACCACGACGACGAGGAAGGGCGCCCGTACGACGAGCAGGCCCGCAGCGACGATGAGGGCCGGCACCCGGGCATCCACGACGATCTGCTGCCCGACACCCAGCGTCTGCACCGCGACGAGAGCTCCCAGGAGCGCCACCGTCAGCAGATCGACGATGCGCGATGGCGCGGGCGCGTCGAACCACCGCGCGGGAATGAGATAGCCGAGCGCCTTCAGTGCCATGCACAGAAGCGATGCCGCGAGCACGGCCGTCCACAGCGTCACGGCAGGCCGCCTCGCTCGGGAACGTCGCCCGCTTCCGGCGCCGGGAGCTCGCGTCGACCCAGCCAGTTCGTCCCACCGACGACGACGGCGACGAGGGCCGCGATGAGCACGGGGATCCCCGCCATGAGCACCGGCGTGAGCGCGGTCGCGACGACGGCGGCGGCGACGCCGACGGCGATCGCCTGGCGGCGCCGGAGCCGCGGCCACAAGAGCGCGAGGAACGCGGCCGCCGCTGCGGCATCCAGCCCGTATTGCTTCGGGTCGCCCAGCACGTCGCCCAGGAGCGCGCCGAGGAGAGTGGTGAGGTTCCAGCCGAGATAGATGCCGACGCCGGTCACCCAGAAGCCGACGCGTCGCGCGCGCGGCTCGGTGTGCGCGAGGGCCACGGCGGTCGATTCGTCGATCGTGAAGTGCGGACCGAGCGCGCGAGTGACCCGGCTCGTGCCGACGACCGGGGCCATCCGCAACCCGTAAGCGACATTCCGGACGCCCAGCAGGCCCGCCGAGGCGATGGCGGCGGGTGCCGCCGCCACTCCCCCGGCGCCGATCACGCCGATGAAGGCGAACTGCGAACCGCCGGTGAACATCACGAGGCTGAGAACGCACGTCTGCCAGACGTCGAGTCCCGATGCGACCGCCAGAGCTCCGAAAGAGATGCCGTAGGCGCTCGTC
>QFPD01000227.1 GCA_003248845.1 Microbacterium sp.
GCCGGCCACTTCGTCAAGATGGTGCACAACGGCATCGAGTACGCCGACATGCAGCTGATCGCCGAGGCCTACGATCTCATCCGGCGCGGCACGGGCAAGACGCCCGCGGAGATCGCCGACATCTTCGCCGAGTGGAACCGCGGCGAGCTCGAGTCGTATCTCATCGAGATCACCGCCGAGGTGCTCCGTCAGGTGGATGCCACGACCGGTAAGCCGCTCGTCGACGTGATTCTCGACTCGGCCGGCGCGAAGGGCACCGGCGCGTGGACGGTGCAGACCGCCCTCGACCTGGGCGTGCCGGTGTCGGGGATCGCCGAAGCGACGTTCGCCCGCTCACTGTCGAGCCACCGTGAGCAGCGCGCCGTCGCCGGCGGCCTTCCCGGACCCGCGGAGGACGCGTTCACTGTCGACGACGCCGACGCGTTCGTCGAGCAGGTGCGCCTCGCTCTCTACGCGTCGAAGATCGTCGCGTACTCGCAGGGCTTCGACGAGATCCGCGCCGGCGCGGCACAGTACGGCTGGACGATCGACCTCGGCGCCATCTCGAAGATCTGGCGTGCGGGCTGCATCATCCGCGCCCAGTTCCTCAACCGCATCGCCGACGCCTACGCCGCCGAGCCGAACCTCGAAGTGCTGCTGACCGCACCGTACTTCGTCGACGCCCTCGGTCGCGCGCAGGACGCGTGGCGGCAGATCGTCGGCACGGCCGCGACCGCCGGCATCCCCGCGCCCGCCTTCTCCTCCTCGCTCGCGTACTACGACGGACTCCGCGCGAAGCGCCTGCCCGCCGCCCTCATCCAAGGCCAACGCGACTTCTTCGGCGCGCACACCTACAAGCGCATCGACAAAGAGGGCACCTTCCACACCCTCTGGTCCGGCGACCGCACCGAAATCGAAGCCGAAGACACCCACTGACGCCGGTGCGCGGGGCGACTACAGCCAGTCGTTGCGCTTGAAGAGGGCGTACAGCCCCGCGCTCACCGCGATCATCAGGCCGATCGCGAACGGATAGCCCCACGGCCAGGACAGCTCGGGCATGAACTGGAAGTTCATTCCGTAGATGCCGGCGACGAGCGTGGGAGCGAAGCCGATCGCGGCCCAGGAGGAGATCTTCTTCACCTGCTCGTTCTGCTGAATGCTCTGCTCCGTCATGCGCTGCATCGAGTCGTTGCGGCGCTGGTCGACGATCGTCGCGTGCACCGTGAGCGCATTGTCGAGCGTGTGCCGGAACGCCGCCACACGTCCGTCCACGTAGCGTGCGCGATCGGCGATCTCGCGGAAGGCGGGCGCCTCGTCACGGTGCGCGCGGGCGCTGACGATGCGCTGCAGTCGGTCGAGCATGTTCTCGAGCGGCGCCGTCGCGTGATGCAGGTCGATCACCTCGCGTTGCAGGGCGAAGATGCGGTGCGAGACGCCGGCATCCTCGCCGAACAGCTCCTCCTCGATCTGGTCGATATCGTGCTCTACGCCGTCCAGCACCCCGCGGTAGCCGCGCGTCACGTACTCGAGGGTCGCCCAGAGCACGCCGTACGACCCCTTCTGCAGCACCTCGGGATGCTCCTCGAGGAGGGCGCGCATCTGCTCGAGGTCGACGGCCCCGTCGGGCGAGATCGCCACGAACAGCTCGTCACCGACGAACACGTCGACCTCGTGGCACTCGACCGCCTCGGCCGCGTCGTCGTACTGCGCCGGCTGCAGCGCGAGATAGAGGTGATCGCCGAAGTGATCGAGCTTCGAGCGCTGATTGTTGCGCAGCGTGGATGCCACACCGAGAGTCGACAGGTCGAGCGCAGAGGCGAGCGCGTGCACTTCCTCCCGCGAGGGCTCCACGAGGGCGATCCAGAGCATCGCTCCTTGCGCCCGAGCCGCCGCGAGCGCGGTGGCGGGGTCCTGATCGACGGGAAGGGCTTCGGCGCCTTTGTAGAGGACGCAGTGCGGCACGGCCATGGGTCTCACCCTACGGCCGCGCCCTGCACGGGCGGCGCCCGGCGAACTCATAGTCTTCCCATAACGCGTGGCATAGGCGGTCCACAGGAAGCGCACCAGAATGGACGCATGACTTCCGCCGCCCCGTCTCTGCGCCGCCCCGACGGCTCCGCCCTTCGCGTGCTCGTCGTCGACGACGAGCAGATGCTCACCGACCTCCTGTCGATGGCACTGCGGATGGAGGGGTGGGAGGTGCGTACCGCCGGATCGGGTTTCGACGCCCTGACGCAGGCGCGCGAGTTCGACCCGGACGCGCTCGTCCTCGACATCATGATGCCGGACCTCGACGGCATGGCCGTCCTGCAGCGGCTGCGTCACGCGGGCAACGACGTACCCGTGCTCTTCCTGACCGCGAAAGACGCCGTCAGCGACCGCGTTGCCGGTCTCACGGCGGGCGGTGACGACTACGTGACGAAGCCGTTCAGCCTCGAGGAAGTCGTGGCGCGACTGCGCGGCCTCATGCGCCGGGCGGGGACAGCGACGGCGGGCGGCGCCGACCCGATCCTGCGCGTCGGCGAACTCTCGCTCAACGAGGACTCGCACGAGGTCGAGCGCGCCGGCACCGAGATCGACCTGACGGCGACGGAGTTCGAACTGCTGCGCTTTCTCATGCGCAACCAGCGTCGCGTGGTGTCGAAGGCTCAGATCCTCGATCGTGTCTGGAACTACGACTTCGGCGGGCGGTCCTCGGTGGTCGAGCTCTACATCTCGTACCTTCGTAAGAAGATCGACGCCGGCCGCGACCCGCTCATCCACACCGTGCGCGGGGTCGGGTACATGATCAAAGCGCCACAGTGAGCACCGTGGCGCCGACCGCACCGTCCGCACCGACTCGCGTGCGTCGGCGATGGAGCCTGCAGACCCGGCTCATCGTCACGGTCGTGTCGTTCGTCGCACTGATCCTCGCGGCGGTGGGTCTCGCGACGGGCGCGTTCCTCGGATCGATCCTCAGTACCCAGCTCGACAACGCGGTGAAGGATGCCGCGAACAGGGCGGGTGTGCAGCTGATCGGCAAACCCGGCGGCTTCACCGGCACCGGAACCGCCGCCGACACGCTCCGCGACGGACGAAACCTCCCCTCCGGTGTTCTGCTCGTCGTCCAGTCGGCGAACGGGACCGACGGTGCCTATTTCTCCGGTGACGACACCGTCACGTCGCTTCCGGCGGAAGACGTCGACGCGATCGTGAACGCCTTCGATTACGGCCCCTTCACGACCGTCGAGATCGACGGCGTCGGCACGTACCGCATGTACACCGGTCGCGTCGGCAACAGCTATGTGATCGCCGCAGGCCTGCCCGTCTCGACCGTGAACGACACGATCGGACAGATCCTCCTGACCGTCGGGCTCGTCACCGTGGGAGGCCTCCTCGTCCTCGCCGCGATCGTCGCCCTCGTCATCCAGCGGTCTCTCAAGCCGCTGCGCTCGGTCGCCGAGACGGCCGGGCGCGTCGCCGCGCAGCCGCTCGACTCGGGCGAGGTCAGGATCACCGAGCGCGTGTCCGACGAGCAGGCCGACCCGTCCGACGAGATCGGCGCGGTCGGTGCGGCGCTGAACACCCTGCTCGACCACGTCGACTCGTCCCTTGCCGCGCGCCAGCGCAACGAGGAGCGCATGCGGGCCTTCGTCGCCGACGCTTCACACGAGCTGCGGACGCCGCTCGCGGCGATCCGCGGCTACTCCGAGCTGTCGCTGCGCGCGCTCGCGCAGGCGCGTGACGCGGGCACCCGGGTCACGAAGGCTCAGTTGGAGCTGAGCGCGGGCCAGTCGCAGCAGGGCTTGGAGCGCATCCAGGCGGCATCCCTGCGGATGACGACGCTCGTCGAGGACCTGCTGCTCCTCGCCCGCCTCGACGAGGGCACGGAGCTCGTGTACGGCGCGGTGGACGTGACGCGCGTCATCGTGGATGCCGTCGCCGACGCCCAGGCGGCAGGCCCTGAACACGAGTGGATCATCGATGTGCCCGAAGAGCCGGTCATCGTCGCGGGTGACGCGACGCGTCTGCATCAGGTCATCGCGAACCTGCTGACGAACGCGCGTGTGCACACCCCCGCGGGTGTGCAGGTGACGGCGTCCGTCGCGATCGACGACGGCC
>QFPD01000228.1 GCA_003248845.1 Microbacterium sp.
GGGTCTCGTGCCGCAGCGCGCCTTCCTGTTCGCCGGCACCGTGGCATCCAACCTCCGCTACGGCGATCGCGATGCGAGCGATGAAGACCTCTGGCGCGCGCTCGAGCTCGCCCAGGCGAAGGACTTCGTCGAGAGCCTCGACGGCGGCCTCGAGGCGGCGATCGCGCAGGGCGGCACGAACGTGTCGGGCGGCCAGCGACAACGCCTCGCGATCGCGCGCGCCCTCGTGAAGAAACCCGAGATCTACGTCTTCGACGACTCGTTCTCCGCGCTGGATCTGAAGACGGATGCCGCGCTCCGCCGCGCCCTCGACCGGAACATCCCCGATGCGACGCGGATCGTCGTGGCGCAGCGGGTCTCGACGATCCAGCACGCCGACCAGATCATCGTGGTCGACCATGGACGCATGGTCGGCATCGGCACGCACGACGCACTGCTGGAGACGTCGGAGACGTACCGAGAGATCGTCGATTCCCAGCTCTCCGCGAAGGAAGCGGCATGAGCGGCGGGCACGGACCCGGCGGCGGTCGTGGCCCGGGAGGGGCGGGTGGGCCCTTCGGCCGCGGCATGGCGCCCGCAGGAAAGGCGCAGAACTTCGGCCCGAGCGCGAAGCGTCTGCTCGGAACGCTGCGCGTGGACACGCCGAAGCTCGCCGGGGTCCTCGTTCTCGGCATCCTGTCCGTCGCGCTGAGCGTCGCAGGGCCGAAGATCCTCGGAGAGGGCACCAACATCATCTTCGCGGGCTTCGTGTCGATGCAGGTGCCGGCGGGGACGACAAAGCAGCAGGTCATCGACCAGCTCGTCGCGAGCGGCAACCAGCAGCAGGCCGACATGCTCTCGGCGATGGACTTCACTCCGGGAGCCGGAATCGACTTCGCGCATCTCGGTGCGGTCATCGTCGCCGTCATCGCCGTGTACGTGCTCGCTGCCGTCTTCGGCTGGCTGCAGGCGCGGCTGCTGAACGGCATCGTGTAGCGTGCGATGAACCGACTGCGCGTGCGGGTCGAGGACAAGATCCACCGCCTGCCGCTGTCCTACTTCGACCGGGTGCAGCGGGGCGAACTGCTCAGCCGCGTGACGAACGACGTCGACAACATCGGCCAGTCCATGCAGCAGACGCTGTCGCAGGTCGTCGTGTCGCTCCTCACCGTCGTCGGCGTGCTCGTCATGATGTTCCTCATCTCGCCGCTCCTCGCCGTCATCGCCCTCGTCACGATTCCGCTCACGATCGCTATCACGATGCTCGTCGCGAAGCGGTCGCAGAAGCTGTTCGTCCTGCAGTGGAAAGCCACCGGCATCCTCAACGCTCGCGTCGAGGAGACCTTCTCGGGCCACAACGTGGTCAAGGTGTTCGGACACCAGCGCGAGGTCGAGACCGACTTCGCCGCGGAGAACGAGGAGGTGTACCGGGCAAGCTTCGGCGCCCAGTTCCTCTCCGGCATCATCATGCTGGCCATGATGTTCATCGGGAACCTCGTGTACGTCGCGATCGCGGTCGTCGGCGGACTGCAGGTCGCCGGCGGACTGATGTCGATCGGTGATGTCCAGGCGTTCATCCAGTACTCGCGGCAGTTCACCCAGCCGCTCAGCCAGCTCGGATCGATGGCGAATCTTCTGCAGTCGGGCGTTGCGAGCGCGGAGCGCGTGTTCGAACTGCTGGACGAGGAGGAGCAGACGCCCGATGCCGACCCCGCCGAGACAGTGCCGGGGAGCGTCGCCGACCTCGCATTCCGGGAGGTCGGGTTCCGCTACGCGCCCGAGAACCCGCTCATCGAGAACCTCTCGCTGCATGCCGACCCCGGGTCCACCGTCGCGATCGTCGGCCCGACGGGTGCGGGCAAGACGACGCTCGTGAACCTCATCATGAGGTTCTACGACGTGGATGCCGGTGTCATCTCCCTCGGGGGCCTCGATACGCGTCTCATGACGCGCGACGACCTGCGTGGGCGTACGGGCATGGTGCTGCAGGATACCTGGCTGTTCGCGGGCACGATCCGTGAGAACATCGCCTACGGCCGCCCCGACGCGAGCGAGGAGGAGATCGTCGCCGCCGCGACCGCCGCGTACGTCGACCGATTCGTGCACGCGTTGCCGGACGGCTACGACACCGTTCTGGACGACGAGGCCACCAACCTGTCCGTGGGTGAGCGTCAGCTCGTGACGATCGCCCGGGCGTTCCTGTCCGATCCGCGGATCCTCATCCTCGACGAAGCGACCAGCTCGGTCGACACGCGGACCGAGCTGCTCATCCAGCGCGCGATGTCGCGGCTGCGCCGCGACCGCACCTCGTTCGTCATCGCGCATCGGCTCTCGACCATCCGCGACGCCGACCTCATTCTCGTCATGGAGGCGGGTGCGATCGTGGAACAGGGCAGCCACGACGAGCTGTTGCGTGCGCGCGGGGCGTACTGGCGTCTGTACAACGCGCAGTTCGATGAGCCCGTCGCCGAGGAGGCGGGGGAGGCGTCTACTAGAGTGTGAGCGTGACCGAAGCCGCGACCCAGTCGCGCACCGTCCCCCTCGAAGACGGTGCGCTCGAGCTGACCTGGTCCGCGCTGACCCATCGGGGACGCCGGCGCGACGCCAATCAAGACGCCGTTCTGGCGGAGTACCCGCTCTTCGTCGTCGCCGACGGCATGGGGGGGCACATCGGTGGGGAGATCGCGAGTGCCTCGACCGTCGATCGGCTGCGAGCCGTCGCGGCGAAGGGCGACGTCGCTCCCAAAACCATCGAGAAGGCTCTCGCGCGCGCCGTGAACGACATCGCGGCGCACCCCGAGACGACCGACGAGGGCACCGGGACGACCGTCACGGGCGTCTACCTCGACCTCACCGGAGATGAGCCGACGTGGGTGACTCTGAACGTCGGTGACTCGCGCGTGTATCTCTTCCGTGACGGCGGTCTCGCCCAGGTGACGACCGACCACTCCGTCGTGCAGGAGCTCATCGCGGCGGGTCGCCTCACCCCCGAAGAAGCCGAGAACCACCCGTACGGCAATGTCATCACGCGCGCGATCGGGCCTTCTGACGGCGTCGCGCCCGACTACGTGCGTCTCGAGGTCGTCGACGGCGACCGCTTCGTCATCTGCAGCGACGGACTCACGAAGGAACTCACCGACTACGGCATCCTGCACTTCCTCCTGCAGCACGACGATCCTACCGAGGCCGCCGACGACATGCTCGAGGCGGCACTCGAGAACGGCGGCCGTGACAACGTGACGATCATCGTGCTCAACGCGCACCGCACGACCTCGGCTGCCACCCGGTCGGATGCCTCGGCATCCATCGACTCCTCCACAACCGGACTCTGACGCAATCCCTCCACCGATCCGGGCCTGCGCGCCCGGCGCGCCCCCGCGGCCCGCTTGACTGTCGCGCATGCACGACGTCATCGATGAGCCGCTGCGACTCCCGCCCGCGCCGGCCCCTGCCGTGCGGCCATCGATTCCGGTCGCGGCCGCCCTCGTCCCCGTCATCGGCGCCGTCGTGCTGTGGCAGGTGACGGGCTCGACGTTCGCGCTGTGGTTCGCCGCGCTCGGGCCGCTCATGGCCGTCGCGGGATTCGCGGACGGGGTGCGCACGGCACGCCGCGCCCGTCGGCGTGCGCACCGGGAGGGCGCAGCGGTTCTCGTCGCGCTCGCCGGAGAGGTCGAGGCCCGGCACGACATCGAACGTGCTCGCGCGTGGCGCCGCACCCCCGACGTCGCAGGCTACGCGTCCGACACCGACGAGATCTGGCGGGTGGTTCCCAGTCGAGGAGACGTGGTGGTCGTCGGTCGGGGGCTCGGGCCGAGCGCGATCCGCGTCGAGGGCGCCACCGGGTCTGACGCCGGGGACGACGGCCGACATGCGAGCGCAGTGCGAGATCTGCGTCGACGGGCCCAGCGCATCGACGGCGTACCGGTCACGGTGCCGTTCGCGGCGGGCATCGCGGTCTGCGGGCCGCCCGTCGCATCGGCGGCGGTCGTGCGTGCACTCGCGCTGCAGGTGTGCCTCGCGCAGCCACCGGGGAGCGTGCGCCTCGTCGGCGACGAGGCGTGCGCCGTGGAGATGCCGCACCGTGAGGCGACGCGCGGCC
>QFPD01000229.1 GCA_003248845.1 Microbacterium sp.
CGATCGGCATGGTGATGGTGATCATCATGGGTCACATCGATCTGTCCGTCGGTTCTGTCGCGGCGTTCGTCGGCATCATCGTGGCGAAGTCGATGAGCGAGTGGAACGTGCCGTGGCCCTTCGCGATCGCGATGGGTCTCGTCGTCGGCGCCCTCGCCGGAGCGTGGCAAGGCTTCTGGGTCGCGTACGTCGGCGTTCCGGCGTTCATCGTGACCCTCGCCGGCATGCTCATCTTCCGCGGGGCGAACCAGGCGATCGGACAGTCCACGACGATCCCCGTGCCGCCGGAGTACAGCTTCATCGGCTCGGGCTACCTTCCCGAGTTGCCGCTGCCCTTCGACTTCAACGTCCTGACGATGGTGCTCGGCCTCATCGGGGCGGGCTGGATCGTCTGGAACGAAGTGCGCCTGCGCCGTCAGCAGGCCAAGATCGATGCGGATCGTGCGCCGGTGTGGGTCTCGGTCGTGAAGGTGGTCCTGCTGAGTGCCGCCATCCTGTGGGCGGCCTGGCTGTTCGCGACAGGGCGTCCCGGCACGAGCTTCCCCATCTCGGGCGTGATCCTCCTCGTTCTCGTGGTGATCTACTCGTTCCTCACCAACAGCACGGTGTTCGGCCGGCACATCTATGCGGTCGGCGGCAACCGCCTCGCCGCGAGCCTGTCCGGCGTCAAGGACCGTCGCGTCGACTTCTTCGTGATGATGAACATGTCGGTGCTCGCCGCAATCGCGGGAATGATCTACATCGGTCGCGCGACGGCCTCGGGTCCGCAGGACGGCAACGGCTGGGAGCTGGATGCCATCGCCGCGGTCTTCATCGGCGGCGCGGCCGTCTCGGGCGGCATCGGCACCGTGATCGGGTCGATCATCGGCGGTCTCGTGATGGCGTTCCTCAACAACGGCCTCCAGCTCATCGGTGCCGGCGCCGACGCTGTCTCGATCGTGAAGGGCCTCGTGCTGCTCCTCGCCGTCGCCGTCGACGTCATCAGCAAGCGTCGCGGTGGGCCGTCGATCATCGGCCTCATGATGCGGCGGCGCGACAAGAGCGCCGAGGTCATCGAGGTCCCCGCCGTCGTCCCCACCTCCGGCACGAACACCTCGAGCCAGCCCGCCGACCTCCCGAAGGTCTGACGCGGACCCCCGTACCTTCCCTTCCGTATCCCACCAAGAGAAAGTGATGAATCAATGAAGAAGATCGCACTCGCGGCGGCGGCTCTGGCCGCTGTCACGGCGCTCGCGCTGACCGGATGCTCCGGCTCCGGTCGCACCACCGACCCCTCGGCCTCCGGCGACGCCGGTGCCTCCGGTGGGTTCGCGGCGGACGCGACGATCGGCGTGGCGCTTCCGGACAAGACCTCCGAGAACTGGGTCCTCGCCGGCAAGCTCTTCGAAGACGGGCTGAAGGAGGCCGGCTTCACGGGCGACGTGCAGTACGCCCCGGCATCCAACACCGTCGCCGAGCAGCAGAACCAGATCTCCGCCATGATCACCAACGGCGCGAAGGTCATCGTCATCGGCGCCAAGGACGGCAAGCAGCTGGGTACCCAGCTGCAGCAGGCCGCGGATGCCGGTGTGAAGATCATCGCGTACGACCGCCTGATCGAGAACACGCCGAACGTCGACTACTACGTCGCGTTCGACAACTTCAAGGTCGGTGAGCTGCAGGGCCAGGCCCTCCTCGACGGTCTCGCCCAGCGTTCGGGCCACGGTGCGCCCTGGAACATCGAGCTGTTCTCCGGTTCGCCGGACGACGCGAACTCGGCGGTGTTCTTCAACGGCGCGATGAAGGTGCTCCAGCCGAAGATCGACGACGGCACCCTGAAGGTCGTCTCCGGTCAGACCGCGATCGCCCAGACGGCGACGCAGGGCTGGAAGGCCGAGAACGCGCAGAGCCGCATGGACGCCCTGCTCGCCGCGAACTACACGTCCGCGACGATCGACGGCGTGCTGTCGCCGAACGACACCCTCGCCCGCGCCATCATCACCTCGGTGAAGCAGGCCGGTAAGGACATCGCGACGTTCACCGTCACCGGTCAGGACTCCGAGGTCGAGTCGGTGAAGTCGATCATGGCCGGCGAGCAGTACTCCACGATCAACAAGGACACGACGCTGCTCGTCCAGCAGACGATCAAGATGATCGGTCAGATGCAGAAGGGCGAAGAGGTCGACGTCAACGACACCGAGCAGTACGACAACGGCGTGAAGGTCGTCCCGGCGTACCTGCTGCCGCCCGTCATCGTCACCAAGGAGAACGCGGCCGAGGCGTATGCCAACAACCCGACGCTCCTCGACATCGTGAAGGCTGCGCAGTAACATTCGCCCTCACCAACGGCGGCCCCCGCTCTTCGGAGCGGGGGCCGCCCTTGTGTGCGGCTCCGCGTCGTCAGAGCCAGACCGGCTCGTCGAGGCCCCACGGCCTCGGCGCGGCGAAGGCGTCCCGCCCGGCGGGGGAGCGAAAGGCGGGTGCCGCGGTCGTGACCCGGACACCGGCCACGTCGAACGTCTGCGTGTGCCCGTCCGCGGACGCGGGGAGGACCCCCGGTTGTGGATCCGGTGTCCTCGGCAACCCGAGAAGCTCCGCGGCGACGCGACGCAGCGACGTCGACGCGTGCCACGAGCCGCCTTCGCGTGCACGTCGGCCTACGAGCTCGATCGCGGCGGCCGCGAGAAGGTACCCGGCGCTGTGATCGAGAGCCTGCGCGGGGAGCGCTCCGGGCTCGTCCGAGGTCGACTCGATGCGCGCGATGCCACTTTCCGCCTGGACCAGGCTGTCGAAGCCGCGACGATCGTCCGTCCCCCACGCACTGAGCGACAGGACGATCAGGCCGGGGTGACGTGCGATGAGGGCCGCGGGGGAGATGCCGAGCGCCTCGAGCCCGGTGCCGCGGTAGCCGAGGACGACGATGTCGGCGTCCTGCGCGAGTGCCGCGAAGCGGTCGCCGCTCGCGGCGGAGCGCAGATCGAGCAGCGCGGACCGTTTACCGTGGCCGGTGTCGAGGTGCTGCGTCGCGAGTTCGGGCAAGTGGGGCGGGTCGATGCGCAGGACGTCGGCGCCGAGGTAGGCGAGTGTGCGGGTGGCGACCGGACCCGCGATCACGCGAGTGAGGTCGAGCACCCGGATGCCGTGAAGCGGCAGGTCCGCATCGATCGGGCGGGACGGTCGAGGTGGTGCAGCGGAGGTGCGCCGGATGTCGACGAGCGGGGTGCGCCGCAGCGCCGCGTCCGCTGCAGGTTCCTCCACCCGGACGGCGACGCAGAGACCGCCCCGCTCCGCCACGTCGGCGACGGCGCGTTCGGTGGTCCGCACCTGGAGCGCAGCCGTGACATCGTCCCGTGTGGCGTCCGACGACAGACGTAGACCGTGCAGCAGGGCCTGACGGTGGTGGGCGTAGTTCGCGTGAGTGCGGACGAACCCGTCGCTCGTGCGGAAGAACGCGGAGAGCGGTGCGAATCCGACCAGCGCGCGGCCGTCCCATCGCAGCCATCGCTCACTGGAGTAGGCGACCGCCAAGCGAACGGGATCGATGGCGGGGGATTCGTCGAGCCCGGCGAGGCGCGAGGCCGCCGTCGCGGCGCGCATCACGGCACCCGTTGCCAACGCCGAGACGTCGGTGCGGGCCGGAAGCGGCACCATCGCGCTCACAACGCCACCCTACGCTGCGCGTGGCACACGCAGGCGAACCCCGCGACACGCCCGGGATGGCGCGCCGATTTGCCGGATACGTGGGAGCCACGTAACTTATTACTTGTTCGCCCCACAGGGAAGAGCGAAGAGCCGGAAGGCCTCGCCCCCTCAAGCGGAGAACCACTCCATCCCGAACCTCTCATTGAGAGAACACGGCCGTTCGGTCTAGGATGGGATCCCCACTCCTCGAAACCCGTCGAAGATGGTTTGTCGTTCTGACTCTTCAGGCGCCACCGATTTGACAGGCCACGAGATGGGGTCTAAGATTGAGAAGTTGCCCTTCTGTCTGGTTGTGAGGCTGGGTGGGGGGAGCGTCCGATCCTTGAGAACTCAACAGCGTGCACTTGTCAAATGCCTCAGCAATGAGTATCTCTTTGGTCAGTTCAAACTCGCTGCTTCGTCGTTTTCCCGATGGGGTATGCATTTTTTCTTTACGGAGAGTTTGATCCTGGCTCAGGATGAACGCTGGCGGCGTGCTTAACACATGCAAGTCGAACGGTGAA
>QFPD01000230.1 GCA_003248845.1 Microbacterium sp.
CCGACAGCATCCCGATGCCGAATTCCTGGCATGACCTGCCAGATGACGAAAGGTCTCTTGTGACTGTCAACGATCAGGATCCGTACTCGCAGGGCCCGCAGGACAGCGATCCTGAAGAGACCAGTGAGTGGGCGGAGTCGCTGCAGCAGCTGGTCGACGCGAAGGGCGCCGGCCGTGGCCGCGAGATCATGCTGAGCCTGCTGAACAAGTCGCACGAGCTGCAGCTGAACGTGCCGCAGGTGCCGGTCACCGACTACATCAACACCATCGCTCCGGAGAACGAGCCCGAGTTCCCGGGCGATGAGGAGCTCGAGCGCCGCTATCGCCGCTGGATCCGCTGGAACGCGGCCGTCACGGTGCACCGCGCGCAGCGCCCCGGCATCGGCGTCGGCGGCCACATCTCCACCTACGCGTCGTCGGCCTCCCTCTACGAGGTCGGGTTCAACCACTTCTTCCGGGGCCTCGACGACCCGAACGGCGGCGACCAGATCTTCATCCAGGGGCACGCCTCCCCCGGCATCTACGCGCGCTCCTTCCTCGAGGGGCGCCTGTCCGAGGATCAGCTCGACGGTTTCCGCCAGGAGAAGTCCAAGGCTCCCCTCGGAATCCCCTCGTACCCGCACCCGCGCCTGATGCCGGACTACTGGCAGTTCCCGACGGTGTCGATGGGCCTCGGCCCGATCAACGCCATCTACCAGGCGATGACGAACAAGTACCTCACCAATCGCGGCATCAAGGACCTGTCGGACTCGCACGTGTGGGCCTTCCTCGGCGACGGCGAGATGGACGAGGTCGAATCGCGCGGCCAGCTGCAGGTCGCGGCCAACGAGGGCCTCGACAACCTGACGTTCGTCGTCAACGCGAACCTGCAGCGCCTCGACGGTCCGGTGCGCGGCAACGGCAAGATCATCCAGGAGCTCGAAGCCTTCTTCCGCGGCGCGGGCTGGAACGTCATCAAGGTCGTCTGGGGCCGCGGCTGGGACGAGCTGCTGCAGGTGGACACCGACGGCGCACTCGTGCGCCTCATGAACACGACTCCCGACGGCGACTTCCAGACGTACCGCGCCGAGGACGGCAAGTTCATCCGCGACCACTTCTTCGGACGTGACGAGCGCACGGCTGCCATGGTCAAGAACTGGTCCGATGAAGACATCTGGGGCAAGCTGCGCCGCGGCGGCCTGGACTACCAGAAGCTCTACGCGGCCTACAAGGCGGCGACCGAGCACAAGGGCCAGCCGACGGTCATCCTCGCCAAGACCATCAAGGGCTACGGACTCGGGCACCACTTCGAGGGCCGCAACGCGACCCACCAGATGAAGAAGATGACGCTCGACGACCTGAAGCACTTCCGCGACTCGATGCGCATCCCGATCACCGACGCGCAGCTCGAGGAGAACCCGTACCAGCCGCCGTACTACAACCCGGGACTCGAGGACGAGACCATCCAGTACATGGTCGAGAAGCGCCGTGCGCTCGGCGGCTTCCTGCCCGAGCGTCGGTCGCACCACGTGCCGATCACGCTCCCCGACGACAGCGCGTACGCACTGCCGAAGAAGGGTTCGGGCACGCAGGAGATCGCGACGACGATGGCGTTCGTGCGCCTGCTCAAGGACCTGCTGCGCTCGAAGGACTTCGGCAACCGCATCGTTCCGATCATCCCCGACGAGGCGCGCACGTTCGGCCTCGACGCCTTCTTCCCGACGGCGAAGATCTACAACCCGAACGGCCAGAACTACACCTCCGTCGACCGCGAACTGCTCCTCGCCTACAAGGAGAGCCCGCAGGGTCAGATCATGCACGTCGGCATCAACGAGGCCGGCGCACTGGCCGCGTTCACGGGCACGGGAACCGCCTACTCGACGCACGGCGAGCCGCTCATCCCGGTGTACATCTTCTACTCGATGTTCGGCTTCCAGCGCACGGGCGATGCCCAGTGGGCGGCGGGCGACCAGATGGCGCGCGGCTTCATCATGGGCGCGACCGCGGGTCGCACGACCCTCACCGGTGAGGGCCTGCAGCACGCCGACGGACATTCGCACCTGCTGGCATCCACCAACCCGGCGACGGTGTCGTACGACCCGGCCTATGGCTACGAGATCGCGCACATCGTGCGCTCGGGCCTCGACCGCATGTATGGCGGCAACCACCCCGACCCCAACGTCATGTACTACATCACGCTCTACAACGAGCCGATCGTGCAGCCGGCGGAGCCGGAGGGTGTGGATGCCGAGGGCATCATCCGCGGCATCCATCGCATCTCCGAAGGCACCCTCAACGAGGGCCAGAGCGAGGGTCACCGCGTCCAGCTTCTGGGCTCGGGTGTCGGTGTGCCGTGGGTGCTCGAGGCGCAGCAGCTGCTGCGCGACGACTGGGGCATCGCCGCCGACGTCTGGTCCGTCACGAGTTGGACCGAGCTTCGTCGCGACGGTCTCGCCGTCGACGAGCACAACTTCCTGCACCCGACCGATGAACCGCGGACGGCGTACCTCACGGAGAAGCTGCGGGGCGCTGACGGACCGGTCATCGCAGTGAGCGACTACATGCGCGCCGTGCAGGATCAGATCCGCGAGTGGGTGCCGAACCGCTTCGTGAGCCTGGGCGCCGACGGCTTCGGGTTCTCGGACACGCGCGCCGCCGCACGTCGGTTCTTCAAGATCGACGGCCCGTCGATCGTCGTGCGCGCCCTGCAGGCTCTTGCCGAGGAGGGGCTCGTCGATCGGGCGCTCTCGGCGCAGGCCATCGAGAAGTACCGCCTGCACGATGTGACCGCCGGAACGACGGGCAATGCCGGCGGCGAGAGCTGACCGACTCGATGCCCGCTCGCCCCACTGCCCAGGAGAAGGCGGAGACCCTCGCGTGGCTGCGGCGGATCTCCGGCGACCTGGCGACGGCGACGATCAAACGTCTCGAGGAGTCCCTGCCGTGGTACGCCGACATGCCTCCGGCACGGCGTTCCGCGGTGGGGCTCGTCGCGCAGGCGGGGATCGCCTCGTTCATCCAGTGGTACGACGACCCCGGTTCGACGCCGTGGATCGCGGCGGATATCTTCGCTGCGGCTCCGCGTGAGCTGCTGCGCAGCGTCAGCCTGACGCAGACCCTGCAGCTGATCCGTGTGACGGTCGCCGTCACGGAGGAGCGCGTGGCAGGCCGCGCCGAGGATCTGCGCGAGAGCATCCTGCTCTTCTCGCGCGAGGTCGCCTTCGCCTCGGCCGATGTGTACGCTCGCGCCGCCGAGGCGCGGGGGCTGTGGGATGCCCGGCTCGAAGCGCTCGTCGTCGACTCCATCCTCACGGGCGAGGCAGACGAAGAGCTGCCGAGCCGCATCGCGGCTCTCGGCTGGCACGGCCACGGCGAGGTGTCGGTGCTGGTCGGGACGACGCCGCCGCAGTTCGACGTGGACCAGCTGCGACGCCTGGCGCGCAAGATGGGCGTCGACGTGCTCATCGGCGTGCAGGGCTCGCGCCTGGTGTTGGTGATCGGGCGGGCCGATTCGCTGCCGACCGACGACGCGGCGGCGCAGCTGCCCTTCCCCGAGATCGCGAAGCGGCTCGAGCCGGGGTTCGGCGCCGGACATCTCGTGCTCGGTCCCTCCGTGCCCGCACTGGTCGACGCCGGCCAGAGCGCGCGCGCCGCGCTCGCGGGTTTCGCCGTCGCGGGTGCGTGGCGCAACGCCCCGCGGCCCGTCGAGGCCGACGACTTGCTGCCCGAGCGCGCGCTGGCGGGCGACAGCGCGGCGAAGTCGACGCTCGTCGAGCGCATCTACCGGCCCCTTCAGGCGCACTCGTCCGACCTCGTGACGACCCTCTGGAGCTACCTCGACAACGGACGCTCACTCGAGGCCACCGCGCGCGAGCTGTTCGTGCACCCCAACACCGTGCGCTACCGCCTCAAGAAGGTGGGCGACGTGATCGGCTGGGACGCGACCGGCCCGCGGGAGGCGCTCATCCTGCAGACGGCGCTGATCCTCGGCTCGATGGGCAGCGAGGCGACCCGCCGACGCTCGGCGCTGCGGCGGCGCTGACGCCGCACAC
>QFPD01000231.1 GCA_003248845.1 Microbacterium sp.
CACCTCGACACGTTCCGCCACGCGCTCGTGTCGGAGGCCCTCCTCCTCGAGAGCCTCGACCGGTCGCTGCGCTGATCCGCGCCCGCGCGTGCGTAGACGCGTAGAATCGTGACATCCCGCCGGCTCAGCCGGCCCCGCCGGCCCGATTCCACGGGTCGGACCGACGTCACCGGGAGAGTGCCATGACCGACACCGCCATCACGAACGCGACCACCGCCGAGAAGGCGCACGGCGTCGGCCTGACCGATGCCGCTGCGGCGAAGGTGAAGAGCCTGCTCGATCAGGAGGGTCGTGACGACCTGCGCCTGCGCGTCGCCGTGCAGCCCGGCGGCTGCTCGGGTCTCATCTACCAGCTCTACTTCGACGAGCGGTTCCTCGACGGCGACCAGGCCGTCGATTTCGACGGCGTCGAGGTGATCGTCGACGACATGTCCGTGCCGTACCTCGACGGCGCCACGATCGACTTCAAGGACACCATCTCGGAGCAGGGCTTCACGATCGACAACCCCAACGCGGCCGGCAGCTGCGCCTGCGGCGACAGCTTCCACTGAACCGAGATCTTCAGGCGCCGGTCGGGCAGGAAAAACCCCTCCGATAGTGGCTGACATCCTGGGCGGATGGCCTGAATCGGTTGGGAGGTTGCCCTAGACTGAACGGTGTTCGACCTTCATGACCCCGAAAGGTGCACCGTGCGAGTCACACGCCGCCTCCGCTGGGCCGCCATCCCGCTCGGAATCGCTACCGCGATCACGCTGGCCGGTTGCACGACCAGCCAGCTGAACGGCTTCCTGCCGGGCTTCACCGACGACGGCACCCAGGCCACCAACCACACCGAGATGATCTCGGGACTGTGGGTGAACTCCTGGATCGTGCTGCTCGTCGTCGGCATCATCACGTGGGCGCTGATGGGATGGGCGGCCATCGCCTACCGTCGCCGCAAGGGTCAGAGCGGGCTGCCGGTGCAGCTGCGCTACAACATGCCGATCGAGATCTTCTACACGGTCGTGCCGCTCATCCTCGTGATCGGGTTCTTCGCTTTCACGGCGCGCGACCAGGCGATCATCGAGACGCAGTACGACGAGCCGGATGCCTGCATCACGGCGATCGGCAAGCAGTGGGCCTGGGACTTCCAGTACGCCGAGCAGGAGTGCGACGACCCCGAGGTCGCCGTGTGGAGCATGGGCGTACAGGCGCAGACCGACGCGCAGGGCAACATCACGAGTGAACTGCCGACCCTGTACCTGCCGGTCGACAAGAAGGTGAAGATCAAGCTCACCTCGCGCGACGTCATTCACTCCTTCTGGATCATCGACTTCCTGTACAAGAAGGACATGTACATCGGGAAGGACAACTACATGTCCTTCATTCCGACCCGGGTCGGCGAGTACGACGGCAAATGCGCCGAGCTCTGCGGCCAGTACCACTCGATGATGCTGTTCAAGGTGAAGGTCGTCGAGCAGGCCGACTACGACAAGTACCTCGACTCGCTGCGCGAGGCCGGTCAGACCGGCGACATCAACGAGGCGTACAACCGCTTGCAGAACCTGCCGGGTACGGGCGCAACCCCTGAAGCTGAGGGAGACCACTGATGGCGACGACGCTTCCGCTCGAGGGCCAGGCCCCGCAGCGACCCACGACTCTCCCCCCGCGCCAGGCGGCGCTCATGAGCTCGACTCGCGTCGAGCAGAAGGGCAACATCCTCGTCCGGTGGATCACCTCCACCGACCACAAGACGATCGGGTACATGTACCTCATCGCGTCGGTGCTGTTCTTCCTCCTCGGCGGTGTGATGGCCCTCATCATCCGCGCTGAGCTGTTCGAGCCGGGCATGCAGATCATCCCGACGAAGGACCAGTACAACCAGCTGTTCACGATGCACGGCACGATCATGCTGCTGATGTTCGCGACGCCGCTGTTCGCCGGGTTCGCGAACGCGATTCTGCCGCTCCAGATCGGCGCGCCGGATGTCGCCTTCCCGCGACTGAACGCGTTCGCGCTCTGGCTGTTCATCTTCGGCTCGCTCATCGCGGTCGCCGGCTTCCTCACGCCGCAGGGCGCCGCGGCGTTCGGATGGTTCGCCTACCAGCCGCTCGCCGGCGCCTCGTTCTCGCCCGGTGCGGGCGGCAACCTCTGGATGCTCGGCCTCGGTATGAGCGGTTTCGGCACGATCCTCGGTGCCGTCAACTTCATCACGACGATCATCACGATGCGCGCCCCGGGCATGACCATGTGGCGCATGCCGATCTTCTCGTGGAACACGCTGGTCACGAGCATCCTGATTCTCATGGCGTTCCCGGTGCTCGCCGCGGCGATCCTCGCCGCAGGCGCCGACCGTGTGCTGGGTGCGCACATCTACGACCCCGCGAACGGTGGTGTGCTCCTCTGGCAGCACCTGTTCTGGTTCTTCGGCCACCCCGAGGTGTACATCATCGCGCTGCCGTTCTTCGGCATCGTCTCGGAGATCTTCCCGGTGTTCAGCCGCAAGCCGATCTTCGGATACAAGACGCTCGTCTACGCGACGATCGCCATTGCCGCGCTGTCGGTATCGGTGTGGGCGCACCACATGTACGTGACTGGCGCCGTACTGCTCCCGTTCTTCGCCCTCATGACGATGCTCATCGCCGTTCCGACGGGTGTGAAGATCTTCAACTGGATCGGCACGATGTGGCGGGGATCGATCACCTTCGAGACGCCGATGGTGTTCTCGCTCGGCTTCCTCGTGTCGTTCGTCTTCGGCGGCCTCACGGGCGTGATCCTCGCCTCCCCGCCGCTCGACTTCGCCCTCTCCGATTCCTACTTCGTCGTCGCGCACTTCCACTACGTCGTGTTCGGAACGGTCGTGTTCGCCATGTTCGCGGGCTTCTACTTCTGGTGGCCCAAGTGGACGGGCCGCATGCTCAATGAGCGCCTGGGTATGGTGCACTTCTGGCTGCTGTTCATCGGCTTCCACATGACGTTCCTCATTCAGCACTGGCTGGGTGTCGAGGGCATGGTCCGCCGCTACGCGGACTACTCCGCGGCGGACGGCTTCACGTGGCAGAACCAGGTCTCCACGATCGGCGCCATGATCCTCGGGGCCTCGATGATCCCGTTCTTCCTGAACGTCTGGATCACGGCCCGCAAGGCGCCGAAGGTCACCGTCAACGACCCCTGGGGATACGGCGGATCGCTCGAGTGGGCGACCAGCTGCCCCCCGCCGCGGCACAACTTCACGTCGATCCCGCGCATCCGAAGCGAGCGTCCGGCGTTCGACCTGAACCACCCCGAAGCCGCCGTTCCGGTCGGTGTGGGTCCTGCGAAAGACGCTCCCGATGCTCCGGTCGTCGACATCGCAGATGGAGAGGTCAAGTAAGTGAAGACCAACGTCAACCTCTGGTGGATCCTTTCCGGCTTCTTCTTCCTCTGCTTCGCCCTCTACACAGGGTGGAACATCATCGATCACTCCGACCGCCCGTGGTATCACGCGATCGAGTGGGTCGGCACCGTCACGCTGCTCTTCACGGTCTTCATGGGCGGCATGATCGCCTTCTACGTCGACCGTGTGCACCGCGCCCAGGGAGGCGAGCTTCCCGAGGACTCGCTGACGGCTGACATCGACGACGGCGACCCCGACATCGGTGAGTTCAGCCCGTGGTCGTGGTGGCCGCTCGTGCTCGCTTTCTCCGCGGCGCTGTTCATCCTGGGTCTTGCGGTGGGCACGTTCCTCCTTCCGATCGGTGCCGGCGTGTTCGTCGTCGCGATCGTCGGATGGGTGTACGAGTACTACCGCGGGTACTTCGCGCGCTGAGCCGGGAGACCAACACGGCTGTGTCAGTGTCGCTGCGCGCCGGTCTCGCCAGCGAGACCGGCGCGTTTCGTGACGTGAACCAGGATGCCGCCTTCGCGGCCGTCTGGGGAGTCGGAGTCGCCGACGGTGTCGGCGGTGGTCCGGCCGGAGATCTCGCTTCTGCTGCCTTGGTGCATCGCCTCGTGGCGGGCGGCACGCGCGTCCCCGACGCGCACGCGCTCGGAGCGCGCGTGC
>QFPD01000232.1 GCA_003248845.1 Microbacterium sp.
AGGAGTTCTTCACGGTCGGTCAGCTCTTCGACGGCTCGTCGATCCGCGGTTTCGCGAACATCCACGAGTCGGACATGCAGCTGATTCCGGATGTCTCCACCGCGTACCTCGACCCGTTCCGCGAGGCGAAGACGCTCATCATGCTCTTCGACATCTACAACCCGCGCAACGGCGAGATCTACGCGAAGGACCCGCGTCAGGTCGCCAAGAAGGCGGAGAAGTACCTCGCCTCCACGGGCATCGCCGACACGGCCTTTTTCGCCCCCGAGGCGGAGTTCTACATCTTCGACGACGTGCGCTACGAAGTGAAGCAGAACAGCTCCTTCTACTCCGTCGACTCGGAAGAGGGCGCCTGGAACACCGGCCGGGTCGAAGAGGGCGGCAACCTCGCCAACAAGACGCCCTTCAAGGGCGGCTACTTCCCCGTCTCGCCCGTCGACAAGACGGCGGACCTCCGCGACGACATCTCGCTCAAGCTCATCGAGTCGGGCCTCATCCTCGAGCGCGCTCACCACGAGGTCGGCACGGGCGGCCAGCAGGAGATCAACTACCGCTTCGACACCATGGTGCACGCGGCCGACGACATCCTGAAGTTCAAGTACATCGTCAAGAACGTCGCCGAGGAGTGGGGCAAGGTCGCGACCTTCATGCCCAAGCCCCTGTTCGGCGACAACGGCTCGGGCATGCACACGCACCAGTCGCTGTGGCTCGACGGCAAGCCCCTCTTCTACGACGAGAAGGGCTACGGCGGTCTGTCGGACCTCGCCCGCTGGTACATCGGCGGCCTGCTCGCCCACGCTCCCGCGGTGCTCGCGTTCACGAACCCGACGCTGAACTCGTACAAGCGTCTGGTGAAGGGCTACGAGGCGCCGGTCAACCTGGTCTACTCGGCCGGAAACCGCTCCGCCGCCATCCGCATCCCGATCACCGGATCGAACCCGAAGGCCAAGCGCATCGAGTTCCGCGCGCCGGACGCCTCGGGCAACCCCTACCTCGCCTTCGCGGCGCAGATGATGGCGGGCCTGGACGGAATCAAGAACCGCATCGAGCCCCACGAGCCGGTCGACAAGGACCTGTACGAGCTTCCCCCCGAGGAGGCCAAGAACATCCCGCAGGTGCCGAACTCGCTGCTCGACTCGCTCGAGGCGCTCCGCGCCGACCACGAGTTCCTGCTCGCGGGCGGTGTGTTCACGCCCGAGCTGATCGAGACGTGGATCGAGTACAAGATCGAGAACGAGATCAAGCCGCTGGCCGCGCGCCCGCACCCGTTCGAGTACGAGCTGTACTTCGGGGTCTGATCGCACCGCTTTTCGTCTGACGCGACACGCCCCGGCATCCTTCAGGATGCCGGGGCTTTCGCATCCGCTAGTGTGAGCACACCCGAGCTCGGAGGTACACGTGGGGGCCCTGTCGCGTCGTCAGTTCCTCACTGTCGTCGGCGGCATCGCAGCCGCCGGCTCCCTCCCACGCGACCTCCTTGCGGCGACGCTCGCGCAGCCCGTCTCGCGCACCGCACGGGCCTCCGCGACGAGCACGCTCGACCGGACCATCCTCCAGGGACGCATCCTCCAGGGGTCGTACCGCACGCTCATCGACGGGCCGGGTGAGCCGCATATCCCCCGCCTCGACATCCTCGGTCGGGCACCTGATGCGACGCGCCTGACAGCCCGGCGCTCGCTCCTCTACCTCGGACACCTGTCCGACATGCACTTGATCGACGCGCAATCCCCCGGGCGGATCGAGCCCATGATTGTGCAGGACCATGCCGCCTGGGGTTCGGCGTTCCATCCGCAGGATCCCCTCAGCCCGCACGTCATCGCCGCGATGACGAAGTCGATGTCGGATCTGCGCTACAGCCCCGTTACGGGCGCCCCGATGGGCGCGGCGGTCGTGACCGGCGACAGTGCAGATATGCACTCGCATCGCGAGTTGCGCTGGTACATCGACCTTCTCGACGGACTCAGCGTCGACCCTCGCACGAGTCCCACGTTCGAGGGCGTGCAGGCGTGGGCGGAAGCGGTCTGGGCGTACCGCCCGGCGGACCCCTCCGGCGGGGACTTCGGGGCGTACGGGTTCCCGACGCTCCCGACGCTCCTCGACGACGCCATCGCGCAGCCCGTCCCCTCCGTGGGCCTCCCCGCACCGTGGTACTCGGTCTACGGGAATCACGAGACCCTGCTTCTCGGCACCTTCGACCTCGACTCCCAGCTGCGCCAACTCGCCATCGGCGGTCGGAAGTCGTACACGCTCGAGGCGACGGCAGCGCTCGCGCTCGGCGGCTATGCCGCGCGCACGAGCGTCGCGCAGCAGACCCTCGACGCCCTGGGCCTCGCGCTCGGCCTGCGGCCGGGATTCCGTGCCGTGCCGGCCGACCCCGAACGCGCGCTGTTCACGCGACACGAGTTCATGGAGCAGCACTTCACGACGCAGCAGCACCCGGGCCCGGTGGGACACGGGTTCACGGAGCGGAATCTCCGCACCGGTGAGACCTGGTGGCAGGCCGACCTCACTCCGAATGTGCGCGTCTTCGGGCTCGACACGTGCAATCAGGTCGCAGGACCCGACGGCGCGGTCCCGAAGAACCAGTTCGACTGGCTCGAAGAGCAGCTCGTCCAGGCGACCCGGGAGCAGCGGCTCGTCCTCGTCCTCAGCCACCACAACAGCGACACCCTGGAGAATCGGGCGCAGCGTCCCGGCCAGGAAGAAGTCCTCCTCGGTGCGGACGAGTTCGTCGCGATGCTGCTGAGATACCCCGTGGTGGTCGGCTGGCTCAACGGGCATACGCACCTGAACCAGATCCTCGCGCACCGTCACGAGGCCGGGGGCGGCTTCTGGGAGATCACCACAGCGTCCTGCATCGACTTCCCCCAGCAGCAGCAGACCGTCGAGATCGTCGACAACCGCGACGGCACCCTCTCCCTCCTGACGACCGTCGTCGACCACGCGGCAGATGCCACCCCCGGTGCAGGTGGGGACTACCTGTCCTTGGCCGCGCGGAGTCGTGAGCTGGCATCCAACGACTGGGCGGAGACGCCGCTGATGCGACGAGGGTCGGCACTCGACCGCAACACCGAACTGCTGCTCCCCGCGCCGTTCGACCTCGAGACGATCACGGATGCCGCGCTGGAGGCGCAGCATCTGGTCGCCCGGTCACGGATTCTCACGCACGAGCAGGGGATGTCATGAGGCGGGCCGTCACGAGGCTCATGGTCGCCGCAACAGCCGCCGCGACAGCCGTGGCTCTGGCAGGATGCTCCGAGATCAGCGCTCTCGCTCCGGTCGGCGGCAATGCCCTCGCTGAAGTGCGGTTCGGCGCGATCGATGCCCTCCAGGCTCGCCAGATCGATATCCTCACTGCGCCGGTCTGCGCTGCGGAGCCGGACACGACGACGGTGACGTGCGAAGGAACGACCACCGCCGGGGCGGACATCTTCGTACGCTCGAGCACCGCCGACGATGCCACGATCGTCATCCACGTCGGCGGCGAGACGATCTACGACGGCGCCCTCCGCGACCTGCTCGACGAAGCGGCACGCGGATGAGCCGGACGCGCCACCGCCCGCGCGCCGCGCTCGCCATCGCACTCGTCGTCGTGGCCAACGCCGCGCTGCAGGCGCTCTTCGTCGCCCTCGCCCCGCGGGATGCGCTGGATGCCGGCGCGATCGCGCTCGCGACGCTCTCCGGCATCGCGCTGACCGCAGCGTCTGCGGCTCTGTGGGCGATCCTCGCCGGCGCCCACTCGGGGCGGCGCAGCGCCCTCGTGTGTGCAAGCGCCGTGCTCCTCGTCGCTCTCGCGATCGCCGTGCCACCGCTCATCCCCCTGGGCGTCGCGCTCGCGTGCCCGGTGATCGCCGCGGGCGGCGTCCGCGCAGCAGCGCGCTCGGCGCGCGCTCATCCCTGGCGTGTGCTGGGGCTTCTCGCCGTCACCGTGATCGCGGTGGTCCTCGGCACGGTCCTGGCGATGCTCCTCGGGCTGCTCGTGGCGGGCGTACTCGCCGCGGCCATCACGTGGTTCT
>QFPD01000013.1 GCA_003248845.1 Microbacterium sp.
GCCGTCCGTGCCGAATCCCCCGGCCGACCGCTCCGACGTACGCGCGACGCCGCTCGCGGCGGCCTCCGACCCCTCGACATGACCGTCCGGCGCGCTCGCGCGCGCGACGGGATTCGGAAAGCGGATCGGGTCAGCGGTCGTGGACGGTGCGTCCTCCTCGCCGGTGTCGCCCGACGCGGGCGCCTGCGGCAGCGGGGTCGGGCGCCGCACCTGTCACGCCCCGGTCTCGTCGGTGGTTTCCGGATCGGCTCCGACGGCGGCATCCATCGCCCCGAGCGCCGCCAGCACCTGCGGGATGATCTGGTACACGTTGCCGCAGCCGAGGGTGATGACGTAGTCGCCCGAGCGTGCGACCGCGGCCGTGTACTCGGCGGCCGCCTGCCAGTCGGCGACGAAGTGCACGTGGGCAGGATCGGCGAACGCGTCACTGACGAGCTCACCGGTCACGCCGGGCACGGGGTCCTCGCGCGCGCCGTACACATCGAGCATCACCGTGTGGTCGGCGTACTTCTCGAGGACTTCTGCGAACTCGCGGTACATCTCCTGCGTGCGGGAGTACGTGTGCGGCTGCTGGATTGCGATGATGCGGCCGTCGCCGACGACGGTGCGCGCGGCGGCGAGAGCGGCCGCGACTTCGGTCGGATGGTGCGCGTAATCGTCGTAGACGCTCACGCCGCGCTGCACTCCGTGCAGCTCGAAGCGGCGCACCGTTCCCGCGAAGGCCTCGACGGCGCGCAGCGCCCTCTCGAGATCGTGACCGAGGCTCAGGAGCACCGCGACGACGCCCGCCGCATTGATCGCGTTGTGCGCGCCGGGCACGGCGAGGCGACCCCTGACCGTGACACCGTCGTGGGTCAGCGCGAAAGAGACGGGGCCGTCGGTGACGACGTCGGTGACGCGCACGTCGGCCGCGGCATCTTCGCCGAAGGTCACGATGCGGGGATGGGTGAGGGATGCCGCGACCCGCCGCGCACCGGGGTCGTCGGCGCTGATGACGACCGCCTCGCGCGCCTCATCACCGAACGTCACGAAGGCGTCGTAGAAGGCGTCGCGCGAGCCCCAGTGGTCCAAGTGGTCGGGGTCGACATTCGTGATCAGAGCGACCGACGTGTCGTACAGCAGGAACGTGCCGTCGGACTCGTCCGCCTCGATGACGACGAGATCATCGGAGCCGGTACCGCTGGAGATGCCGAGGTCGGCGATCACTCCCCCGCTGACGAAGGTCGGATCGGCATCGAGCGCGCGCAGGGCCGTCACGAGCATGCCCGTCGAGGTCGTCTTGCCATGGGCGCCGGCGACACTGACGAGGCGGCGTCCGCCGATCAGCCAGTGGAGCGCCTGCGAGCGGTGGATGACATGGAGTCCGCGTTCCTTCGCGAGGAGGAACTCCGGGTTCTCGGGCCAGATCGCGCCGGTGTGGATCACGGTGTCGACGTCGTCCGGCAGGTGGGAGGCGTCGTGCCCGACGTGCACGTCGGCGCCGCGCGCGCCCAGGGCGCGCAGGGCGGCACTGTCGGCGCGGTCGGAGCCCGACACCCGGATGCCGCGATCGAGGAACATCCCCGCCAGCCCGGACATGCCCGAGCCGCCGACGCCGATGAAGTGCGCGGCGGTGATGTCGTCAGGGATGGGGAGGGAGAGATCGGGGCGAATCATGGCCCGTCAAGTCTAGGTCGACGCGCGTACGAGACGGTCGCGGCGCGCTGCGGGGTCGGGCGGCGCCGCCGCGTGTCGCGCCCCAGAAGTCCGATGTATTGACACATTGATACAAAACGCGTACAAAAGAAAGCATAGACAATCTCCCGGCGCTCCCGACGCTCTTCGCGGCGATGCTCGCAGCGGCGGGTCTCGCCTCCGCCGTCCTGTTGGTCTTCGCCCTGCGCAAGAACTCGGGGCTGGGTCGTCTGGCACGCTACGCGCGTCGCTCGGAATTGCCGGTCCCCGTGGACGCCGAGGCCGCTCTGACGGCACGGACTCGTCGCGAACGGATCGTGGAATCGAGCGCGGCTCTCGTAGGGATCGCGCTGAGCGGCGTCGTGCTGCTCACCCCCCTGGGTCGGAGTCCCCTCCTCCCGCTCGCCGTGTTCCTTCCCCTGCTCCTGCTGACCGTGCAACTCGCCGGCACGGCTTTGGCGTTGCGCGACCAGCTCTTCACACCGGACGCGCGCGCTCCGCGGGTCGCGCGGACGGAACGGGTCAGCACCACCGACTACGTCGGAAGGCCCCGTCGTGTCCTGACCCTCCTTCTCGCTGTCCTCGACGTGTCCGTCGCGGCCTGGGTCTTGGTCGCGTGGGCGCGTGGGGTCATCGCCCACCCTGAGGTCGCGACAGCGGTGCTGATCGTCGCGGCGCTGGCCGCGCTCCTCACGATCGCGATTCCGCTGGTGGATGCGGCCGTACTCGCACGCCCGCAGGCTGCGTCGACTCCCCTCGAACTCGCCTGGGCCGATGTCTTCCGCTCGGGTGCGTTGAACGGGATACGCCTGTCCGCGGCGCTCATGTGCGCTGCCGCGCTCCTTCTCTCAGCGAGTGCTCTCGTGCCGAGCGCCGAGCACTCGGTCAGTTGGCCGGTCAGCTTGTTCGTGTTCGCTCAGGTCGTCCTGTCCCGGGTCTATCCGATCGCAGGCGCACCACTGCCGCGGAAGTTGTTCCCGAACGGCATCCGCGTCCCGGCCGCGAGCGTCGCGTGATTCGCATCGACCCGGCATCGGCCGTACCGCCGTTCGAACAGCTGCGGGCACAGGTGGTCGACGAGATCTCCTCCGGACAGCTCGCGGCGTGCGCGCGTCTGCCCACCGTGCGGCGCCTCGCCGACGACCTCGGCGTCGCGCCGGGGACGGTCGCACGTGCCTATCGCGAGCTCGAGGCGAGCGGCTTCATCGAGACGCGCGGACGCAACGGCTCGTTCGTCGCTCCGCGAGGCGATGCCGCGAGCCAGCAGGCGCAGCGCGCTGCCGCCGCATTCGCGGACCAGGTGCGCACGCTGCGCATCAGCGCTGACGAGGCACTCGCCCTCGTCGCCGCGGCGCTGCGCTCCGAGCCCACGACCGGCTGACGCCGCGCACGAAATCCGCAGATCATCGCGTACTCCGCAGGCCCACGCGGAATGTGGTGCGGAGTATGCGCCATTGTGCGGAGTACGTGCGAACGCTGCTCAGCGCCCGCGGGGCGTCGAACCCAGCGCGCGGTCGATCTGCGCGATGACGTTCTCGGTACCGTTGCGTGCGGCGGGCGCGATGCGCGCGGCGGCCGCGCGCATCGCGTCCTGGGCTCCGGCATCCTCGAGGAGTGGAACGATCTCCGCGCGCACCCGGTCCGCCGTGAACTGTGAGTCCGGGATGAGCCGCGCGGCGCCCGCTGTGACGGCGGATGCCGCGTTGCGGGCCTGCTCGCCGTTGCCGACCGCGTACGGAACGTAGACGGCGGGCAGTCCGAGCGCCGTCAGCTCGCTCACGGTCGCCGCACCGGCGCGCGAGACGATGAGGTCGGCCAGCGCGAACGCGAGGTCCATCCGGTCGAGATACGGCACAGCGACGTAGGCCGGATGCCCGGTCGACGGCACGTCGTTGCGTCCGCCGACGGCGTGCAGGATCTGCCACCCCGCGCCGACGACATCCCGCCAGGCACCGGCGAACGCGTCGTTCAGACGTACGGCGCCGAGCGATCCCCCGAAGACGAGGAGCACCGGACGGGCGGGGTCGAGCCCGAAGTACGCCGCCGCCTCCGCGCGCATTTCGGTCCGGTCGAGGGCGAGCAGTTCGCGTCGCAGCGGCATCCCCACGACTTCGGCACCTCGCAGCGGCGTCCCCGGGAACGTGACTCCGACGGCGGCCGCCCCGCGCGCGCCCAGGACATTTGCAAGTCCGGGGCGTGCGTTGGCCTCGTGAACGACGACGGGCACCCGCTCACGCCGGGCGGCGACGTACGCCGGAGCGGACGCGTATCCACCGAATCCGACGACAACGTCGACGCCGTGCGCACGGATGTGCGCACGCACCTGCGCGATCGCCCGCTGCCACGCCACCGGGAAGCGAAGCGCGGCACCGTTCGGCCTGCGCGGAAATGGCACCTTGTCGACGATCAGCAGCTCGTAGCCGCGCTCGGGCACAAGACGCGATTCGAGCCCCTCCCGCGTGCCGAGGACGAGGACGGATGCCTCGTCCGCGCGGGCCCGCAGTCCGTCAGCGACGGCGAGGAGCGGGTTCACGTGCCCGGCGGTCCCCCCGCCGGCGAGAAGGTAGGTCGGTGCTCGATGCTCGGTACTCATCGGTTCGAGGGTAGCGGTCTGCTCGAAGCGAAGCGGACCGGTCCGATCACCGCGCGAGCGGAGCGGTCGCACGCGCGGGCAGCGTGCGCGCGAACGACAGGAGCACACCGCACGCGACAAGCACCGACAGGAGCGACGTGCCGCCCTGAGACATGAACGGCAGGGGCACGCCCAGAACGGGGAAGATCCGCAGCACGACGCCCATGTTGACGATGGCCTGGCCGACGATCCAGACGGTGATACCGCCCGAGACGATCCGGATGAAGGGATCGTGGGTCTTGCGGATGACGTGGAAGGCCCCGATCGCGAACAGCGTGAAGAGCACGAGGACCACGATGCACCCGACGAGGCCGAGCTCTTCGCCGATGATCGCGAAGATGTAGTCGTTCGCCTTCGCCGGCAGCCAGCCGTACTTCTCTCGCGAGTTGCCGAGGCCCAGTCCGAAGATCCCTCCGCTGGCGAGCCCCCACACCCCGTGGACGGCCTGATAGCAGTCCCCGACCGCCGCGTTGTAGCACGCCGTCGAGTCGAAGTTCACGAGGCTGCTCATGATGCGCGCCATGCGGTTGGGGCTTGTGACGGCGAAGTACACCGCCGCGACGACGACGAGCAGGAGCGGCACGACGAACAGGCGCAGGCGCACACCCGAGAAGAAGAGGCATCCCAGCAGGATCGCCATGAGGATGAGGCCGGTGCCGAGGTCGTGGCTGCCCACCGCGACGAGACCGATGACGAGGCCGCCGATGGGCACGACGGGGATGAAGACGTGCTTCCACGACGTCAGCAGCGACTGCTTGCGGTACAGCACGTAGCCGAGCCAGAGGGCGAGGCTGAGCTTGAGGAACTCGGAGGGCTGCGCCTGGAAACTGCCGACCTGGATCCAGTTCTGGTTGCCGTCATTGATGACGCCGAGGGGCGTGAACACGAGCAGCTGGAAGAGTGTCGTCAGGATCAGACCCGGCCACGCGATCTTCTTCCAGAACGTCACCGGCAACCGAGAGGCGATGAACATCAGCGGGATGCCGATGATCGCGAATGCGGCCTGCTTGAGCACCGTCTCGAACGGGCCTTCGCCGGCCGCGAGGGAATCTGCCATCGTGGCCGAGAGGACCATCACGAGACCGAACCCTGTGAGGATCAGCGCGGTCGAGGCGATGAGGAGGAACTCCGCCGGTACGGCCGACGAGATGCGTCCGAGCGAGACGCGGGCGGCGAAACCGGCGCCGGCGGTCTCTGCAGGCGCAGCCGCAACTCCTGCGCTGCTCGGTCGGGTGCGCCCCGTCGTGGTCGTGGCCACCGGCACCCCCGTCGTCACTTCGCGGCGTCTCCGCCGAATCTGTCCTGCACGGCTCGCGCGAAACGCGTGCCGCGGTCGGCGTAGGACGCGAACTGGTCGAAGGATGCCGCGGCCGGAGCGAGGAGGACCACGTCTCCGTCACGGGCGATCCCCGCCGCCAGCGCGACGACCTCTGCCATGACGTCTTCAGTCTGAGCGTGGTCGACCTCGAAGAGCGGAATGGCGGGCGCGTGTCGCCCGAACGCCTCGACGATCCCGGCCCGCTCGACGCCGATCACGATCGCCGCCTTCACGGCGGCCCCACGCGCGGCCACGAGGTCCGCGATCTCGACGCCTTTCAGCTGACCGCCGACGATCCAGACCGCACCGGGGAAGGCGGCGAGCGACGATGCCGCGGCGTGCGGATTGGTGGCCTTCGAGTCATCGATCCATGTGATTCCCGCCGCGACCGCGACGATCTCGATGCGATGCGGGTCGAGGCGGAACTCGCCGAGAGCCCGCGCGACCGCCTCGGGCGCGACATCCAGCGAGCGCGCGAGGGCAGCGGCGGCGAGGGTGTTCGCCACGATGTGCGGCGCTGCGAGGCCCCGCACCGCGAGGTCCGCAACTGTCGTCAGCTCGAGCGCACTCGTCCGGCGATCCTCGAGGAAGGCGCGGTCGACCAGGATGCCGTCGACGACGCCGGTCGTCCGCCTTGTTGTAGACGCAGGCCACGCGCGTGTTGCGGTAGACGACGGCCTTCGCGTCGCGGTAGGCACGGAAGGAGCCATGCCATTCGAGGTGATCGTCGGCGAGATTGAGGCACACGCTCGCATGCGGCGAGAGCGCGCCCGCGCCGTCGGCGAGGGAGAGGTACCAGAGCTGGTGGCTGGAGAGCTCGACGACGAGCACATCGAAGCCCGCGGGATCACGCACGGCGTCGAGCACAGGCACACCGATGTTGCCGACCGGCGCCGCGCGCAGGCCGCCCGCGACGAGCATCGCCGCCGTGAGCTGCGTCGTCGTCGTCTTGCCGTTCGTCCCCGTGATCAGAATCCATTCGGCGGGCGTTCCGTCCGGCCGCAGCACCTTGTCGCGCACGCGCCAGGCGAGCTCGATGTCGCCCCAGAGCGCGATGCCCTGTTCGCGCACCCACGAGATCACCGGGTGGTGCGGCGGGAAGCCCGGGGATGCCACGACGATCTCGGGCGCGAAGTCGATGAGGTCCTGCGGGGCCGCGGACAGGTCCCCCTCCCACAGTCGCGCCCCGACGACCGGGACGAGCCGCGCGTACTCCTCGCTCGCCGACTCCGTCACGACAAGTACGTCTGCGCCGAGCTCCGCGAGAGTGTCGGCAGCGGAGAACCCGGTCACCGAAAGCCCCAGCACGGCGACGCGCGCACCGCGCCAGTCGGCGTGCCAGCTGTTCAGAGCCTCGAGGTCGCGCGGTGTCGCGCGGGCGGCATCCGTCACTGCGCTGCCAGCCACTCGACGTAGAAGAGGCCCACGCCCATCACCGCGAGGATGCCCGCGATGATCCACATACGCACGACGATCGTGATCTCGGGCCAGCCGCGCATCTCGAGGTGGTGGTGGAACGGGCTCATGAGGAAGAGACGCTTGCCGCCGGTCGCCCTGAAGTACCAGCGCTGCAGGATCACCGACCCGGGGCCGATGATGAAGATGCCCGCGATGATGATCGAGAGGATCTCGGTACGCGAGAGCACGGCCATCGCCACGATGACGCCGCCGATCGCCATCGAGCCGACGTCGCCCATGAAGATCTTCGCCTTCGGCGCGTTCCACCAGAGGAACCCGACGAGAGCACCGACGAACGACGCCGCGATGATCGTGAGGTCCATCGGATCGGCCGTGTCGTAGCACGCTGCCTGGTAGGCCGTGACGAGGGCCTCCGACGTGCAGCGCTGCTGGAACTGCCAGAACGTCACGAGGCTGTAGGCCGAGACCGTGAAGATTCCCGCGCCCGTCGCGAGGCCGTCCAGGCCGTCGGTGAGATTCGTCGCGTTCGACCAGGCGACCGAGAGGAACGAGATCCACACGAGGTAGGCGATCCACCCGATAACGGTGCCGAGCGCGAGGAACGAGAGCATGGGGATGTCGCGGAAGAACGAGATGTACGGAGATGCCGGAGTCTGCCCGACGCTGTTCGGGAAGTTCAACGCGAGGACGCCGAACGGCACCGCCACGATCACCTGACCGACGATCTTGCGCCAGCCGGAGAGGCCGAGGCTGCGCTGCTGACGCACCTTCATGTAATCGTCGATGAAGCCGATGGCGCCGAGACCGACCATCATCCAGATGACGAGGAGGCCTGAGATCGACGGCGGCGATCCGCCTGTCAGCGTGCCGACGAGGTAGCCGACGATCGACCCGAGGATGAAGATCACGCCGCCCATCGTCGGCGTGCCGCGCTTGGCGTGGTGCGAGGGGTTGTGCGCATCCTCGGGCGTGCGGATCACTTGGCCCCAGCCGAGCTTCTCGAACAGCCGGATGAACAGGGGCGTGAGGAAGAGGGTGAAAGCCAGCGAGATCGTGGCGGCCGAGAGCAGAGATCTCACGAGAACGATTCTCCCAGACGATCGCCGAGGTGGCGAAGTCCCGCCGCGTTCGACGACTTCACGAGCACCCGGTCCCCGTCCCGCAGCTCGCTGAGGAGGTAGTCATACGCCTCGTCGGCCGTCTCGAAGAAGACGGCTTCGCCGTCCCAGGAGCCTTCGCCGATCGTCGAGATGAACAGGCGTCGCGCCTCGCGGCCGACGACGACGATCCGCTCGATGCGCAGCCGCACGGCGAGAAGGCCGACGCGGTCGTGCTCCTCACCCGCGGCATCCCCCAGTTCGCTCATCGCACCGAGAACGGCGACCTTGCGCTGCCCCGGCTGCGCGATCTGCGCGAGGGTCCGCAGCGCTGCCGCCATCGAGTCCGGACTTGCGTTATAGGCATCGTTGATGATGCGGACCCGATCCGATCCGAGCGGCTGCATGCGCCAGCGTTCGGCGATCTCCACGGTTTCCAGACGCGCGATCGCGTCGGCGGGATCGATGCCGAGCTCACGCGTGATCGAAATGGCCGCGAGCGCGTTCATGACGTGGTGCTCGCCGAGGACTTTCAGACGCAGCGGCATCCGGCGCTCGTGGTCGCCCTCGCGCACCACGATCGTGGACACCGTGCCGGCGGCGGTCACCTCGACGTCTTCGGCGCGCACCTCGGCGCCCGGGCCGCGTCCGAACCAGCGCACGGAGACGTCGCGGGATGCCGCGACATCCGCCATGGCCGCCACGCGCGAATCGTCGGCGTTCAGCACGGCGACACCGCCCGGGCGGATCGCCTGGACGAGCTCGGTCTTCGCGCGCTGCGTCGCCTCGATGCCGCCGAAGCCGCCCGCATGGGCGAGCCCCACCATGAGGACGGCGCCGATATCGGGGGTGACGAGGCCCGCGAGCCGGGCGATCATGCCGCCCTGATCTGCGCCGAACTCGCTCACGAGGAAGCGCGTCGCCTCGGTCACACGCAGCATCGTGAGCGGCGCACCCACGTCGTTGTTGAAGGAGTTCCGCGGGGCGACCGTCTCGCCTTCGTCCTGGAGGATCCGCTGGACGAGGTTCTTGGTCGTCGTTTTGCCGTTCGAGCCCGTGATCCCGACGACACGGAGATCTCCGGCCGCGCGCACGCGCGCGACGACGGTGCGAGCGAGGTCCGCGAGCGCCTGGACGACGTCGGGGACGATGATCTGTGAAATCGGCGCGTCCACGTGGTGTTCGGTGAGCGCGAGAGCTGCGCCGGCCTCGGCCGCCGCACCGACGAAGAGGTGTCCGTCGGTGACCTCACCCGGCTTCGCGACGAAGATGTCGCCGAGGCCGATCTCACGAGAATCGGTGTCGACCGCGCCGGCGACGGTCGTGTCGCCCGTGTCGCCGCGGGCGGGCTCGAGTGTGCCGCCGACGGCGTCTGCGAGCTCTGCGAGGGTCATCCGGATCATGTGTGCAGGTTCCTCACGCGGCGGGGCGCGTCACTGTGTGACGGGGAGCAGGGGCGTCGCTTCGTTCGACGGCATGATCCGATAGTGCGTGAGCACCTGCATCATCGCCTTCTTGAAGACGGACCGGTTCGCGGACGACATCCGGTTGGTCTTGGGCTCGTCGAAGAGCGTCAGAACAACGTACTGCGGATTCTCGGCGGGCGCGAAACCGACGAGCGAGGTCATGAATAGCCCGTCCTTGTACCCGCCGTTGCCGTCGGGCACCTGCGCCGTGCCGGTTTTCACGCCGAGCCGGTACCCCGGGATGTTGATGTCGGCGGCGAGCGTCCCCTGGGCGTAGACGTTCTCGAGCATCTGCGAGACCTGCGACGCGGTCTCGGGCTTGATGACCTGCACCGGGTCCGGCTCGTCGGGCGTGACGACGGTGCCGTCGGCCTCCGTGCACGATTCGACGAGGCGCGCTGGCATGCGCACGCCGCCGTTCGCGATCGTCTGGAACACGCTCACCACCTGCGTGGGGGTCACCGTGAACGCTTGGCCGAACGTCGTCGTGTAGTAGGTCTGGTTGTCCCAGTCGGCGGCATCCGAGCTGAAACCGGCGTCCGGGGAGCCGGACCAGTTCAGCGCATCGCCGCCCCCGACGCCGAAGCGCTCGAGATACTGCTGACGCACCTCCGGCGAGACGGTCGTGCCGAACTGCGACATCGCGACGTTCGACGACTCGACCAGGCCGCCGGTGAGCGTCAGATTCTCCGTGGGGTGATTCTCGGAGTCGTTGATCACGGCGCCGTTCGGGAACTCGATGCGGTCGGGGGTCTCGACGGCGGACATCGGCGTGAGACCGGCCTGCTCGATGGCGGTGGCCGCGGTGACGGGCTTGAACGTGGAGCCGGGCTCGTACGAGACGCGGAGCAGGCGCGACCCGCGATCGTCTGCTGCCGACGCCCCCGGGTCGTTGGGATCGACGGTCGGCGTCTCGGCGATGGCACGGATCTTGCCGGTCTTCGCCTCCATGACGATGATCCCGCCCCAGTCCGCCTGGTAGTGGCTGGTCTCCTCCGCGATCAGTTGCTGCATGTACCACTGCAGGTCGCCGTCGATCGTGAGTTTCAGGGTGCCGCCGTCGACAGCGGGCGTCTCCTTCTCGGTACCGGGGATGATGACGCCCGATGTCCCGCGCTGGTAGGTGATCTTGCCGTCGGTGGGCTGGAGGCACGACTGCTGGAGGTCCTCCAATCCCTCCAGCGGCGTGCCGTCGGAGCCGACGAAGCCGAGGATGTTTCCGGCCACCGCGCCGTCGGGGTACACGCGCGACGGGTGCTCGTCGTAGTAGAGGAACGGGAGCTTCAGGTCGGCGAGGGCACGGTACACCTCCGTCGAGACGTAGCGCTTGATCGTCGCGTACTGAGAGCTGGCATCCTTCGCGAGCGCGTCGGAGACGATCTTCTGCACGTCGTCGGAGGTCTGCCCCGTGACCGCGGCGATACGCCCCGCGAGCTCGGGCCACGGGATCTTCTCATTCTTGCCGTCGGGCCCCTCGATCGGGTTGCCGTCGGCATCCTCCCTGTCGATCCCCTGTGCCGCGAGAGCCGGGTCGATCTGCACGTCGTACAGCGACGTGCTCGTCGCGAGCACCGTGCCATCGGTGTCGACGATCTGGCCGCGCGCGCCGTACAGCGTCTGCGAAGCGCCCGTCGCAAGACTCTCCGCCTCGGAGATGTGGTCGTTCGCGTTGACGACCTGGATGTCGACGAGGCGTACGACGAAGGCGGCGAGGATGCCGAGGACGACAGCCAGCGCGACGACGGTGCGCCGACGCGGGCTGCGGGTTGCGCGAGTCGTCATGAGATCAGTGTGTGTCGGGTGTCGGCAGACCGTCGGCGATCGCAGGGGGTGTCGAGGATTCCACCCCGGCGGCGATCGCCTCGTCGGCGACGCTCGCCCCCGAATGGAGGGTCGCCGCGGGGTCGTTCACGAGCGGGACGCCCGCCACGAGGGCGTTCGAGACGGCGGCCTGAGTGAGCGCGTTCACCGAGCTCGCCCCGTTGGAACCCGCATCCGTGCCGACGATCGCACTGTCGCTCAGCCGGAGGTATGTCGGCGCCTGACCCGTCACCATCCCCAGCGCCGCCGCGTTGGCCGCGAGGTACTGCGGCGAGCTGAGGCCGGCGAGAGAGTCCGTGAGCATCTGCTTCTGGTAGTCGAGCCCCCGCTGCTGGCTGGACAGCGCGGACAGTTCGTAGGAGCTCTGCGTCGTCAGAATCGACAAGCCCATCTGCGCCGCGGCGATGAGCACGGCGCCGGCGACAGCGATGATGCCGTACAGCAGGCGCGGACGGCGACGCGGCAGGGGGCGCTCGAGTGCGCGGAGCCGGCGCGCCGGCACGGTCTCCGGTGCGCGGTGGGGCGCCGCAGTGAGCGAGGGTCGGGCCGGTGCTGTGGCGATGCTCATCGCGCCTCCGCGATTCTCTCGGCCGCGCGCAGACGCACGGGGGTGGCACGGGGGTTGCGGGCGCGCTCCTCGTCGGACGCGAGCTCGGCGCCTTTCGTGAGCAGGCGGAAGCGCGGTGCGTGCTCGGGCAGTTCGACGGGCAGTCCCGCGGGTGCGGTGGATGCCGCCGCCTCCGCGAACTCGCGCTTGACGAGCCGGTCCTCGAGCGACTGATAGCTCATGACCGCGATCCGTCCGCCGACACGCAGGAGGCCCATCGCGGCCGGAAGGGCCCGCTCGAGCACGGACAGCTCGGCGTTCACCTCGATGCGCAGCGCCTGGAAGACGCGCTTGGCGGGATGGCCGCGACCCTCTCGTTGCACCGCGACCGGCGTCGCAGCGACCAGGACATCGACGAGTTGCCCCGACCGTTCGATCGGGGCTGTCGCCCGCGCCGCGATGATGGCGCGGGCGTACCGGCCAGCGAGCTTCTCCTCGCCGTAGCGCTCGAAGATGCGCCGGAGGTCGCCCTCACCGTACGTCGCGACGACCTCTGCGGCGGTGATGCCCTGCGTCTGGTCCATGCGCATGTCGAGGGGGGCATCCTGCGCGTACGCGAATCCTCGATCGGCCTCGTCGAGCTGGAGCGACGAGACGCCGAGGTCGAAGAGGATGCCGTCCACGCGCGAGGCGCCGGCGGACGCCGAGGCATCCGCGATGCCGTCGTAGACGGTGTGGATGAGCGTCACGCGATCGCCGAAGCGCGCTAGGCGCTCCCCCGCGAGGCGCAGGGCGTCGGTGTCGCGATCGAGACCGATCAGACGTACCTCCGGGAAGCGTTCCAACAGTGCTTCGGAATGTCCGCCCATGCCTTCCGTGGCGTCGACGACGACGGCGCCGGGCCGCGTGAGAGCCGGCGCGAGCAGCTCGATGCAGCGCTCGAGCAGCACGGGGGTGTGGATGTCCGAAGTGCTCATGATGTGCGGGGCGGGATCCGGAGCTCCGATCCCCATCCGCCTGACCTGGCACCGGGGAAGTGTGTCAGGGCGTGCGGCTGGGAGTCGGAACCACGGGTCAGAAGAGGCCCGGAATCACCTCCTGCTCCATGTCGGAATAGCTGTCCTCGTTGCCTTCGGCATAGGCGTTCCACGCCTCTGCGTCCCAGATCTCGGCGTGCGCGCCGACACCCGTGACGACGAGCTCGCGACCGAGATTCGCGTACGTGCGCAGGTGCGGCGGGATCGTGATGCGGCTCTGGCTGTCCGGCTTCTCGTCGCTCGCCCCGGAGAGAAACATGCGCTGGAAGTCGCGCGCCTGCTTGTTGGTCAGAGGCGCCTCGCGGATCTTCTCGTAGACGCGCTCGAACTCCTTCGTGCTGAACACGTACAAGCACCGCTCCTGACCGCGGGTCACGACGACGCCGTCCCCCAGATCGGTGCGGAACTTGGCGGGGAGGATCACGCGACCCTTGTCATCGAGCTTGGGGGTGTAGGTGCCCAGAAGCATCCACGACCACCCCCCTTCGCTCCGACCCGCCTCAGGTGCACACCACTTTACTCCACTTCCCTCCACTTCACTATGGTTCCGACGCGGTTTCCCTCCCCAAAACGCGAAAAAGCACCGACCCGGAGGTCGGTGCTTTCGGTGGGCCGGGCGACAGCCCGGTTACGTGCGTGTCAGTGGTCGCCCTGTCGGCGGTCCCAGCGGTCGTTCATGCGGTCCATGAAGGAGGATGAGGGTCCCGACGCCTTCTTGGCGGCCGTCGGAGCGGACGAGTCGCCCGCCATGCCGCCCTTGCCAGATGCGGAGCCGCGCCCGGGCGTCACGGCGAGGACCACGCCGGCGACCATCACCACGAAGGCGATGACGCCCACCACGATGAGGCTGCTCGAGACGCCGAAGACGAGGCCGCCGAGGCCGAGGAGGACGAGAACAGTGCCGTAGACGATGTTGCGGTAGCTGAGCGTCTGTCCGTCACGGGGCGCGACGACATCCGCGTCCTTGTTCATGAGATGGCGCTCCATCTCATCGAGCAGGCGCTGCTCCTGTTCTGACAGCGGCATGCGTGCCTCCTTGAGGCCGGGTCGAGCTGGCGATTCGGTGCACACGATTCTAGTCGTGCACTCGAGAACTAGGCTAGGCCCGTGACCCCTTCCCCGGCGCCGATCGAAGCAGTTTCCCAGCGACTGGCAAGCTTCCTGCAGGCCCGGGTGGGCGAATGGGGCTCGTCGGGCGCAGAGGCCACGGCTTTCGTGGAGAACGCCGCCTCGACCCTGTCAGGTGGAAAGCGTCTGCGCGCCCGCTTCTGCGTCACCGGCTGGCGGGCCGTCGCCGAACCCGACAGCGCTCCGGCGGCACCGCCCGAGGCGGTCCTCGCCGCCGCCGGCGCGCTGGAGATCTTCCATGCCGCAGCCCTCGTCCACGACGACATCATCGACAACTCCGACACGCGCCGCGGCCGCCCTGCGGCACACCGCGCGCTCGAGGCCCACCATGGCGCTTCCCGCTGGGCGGGAGCGGGTGGGGCATTCGGTCGTTCCGCGGCGATCCTCCTCGGAGATCTCCTCGTCGCGTGGAGCGACGACCTGCTCGAAGACGGCCTCCGCGCCGCCCCGCACGCCGCCGCAGCACGGAGCGTGTACGCGCTCATGCGCCGCGAGGTCACAGTCGGGCAGTTCCTCGACATCGCGGAAGAAGCCGCCTTCATCACGGCGCCCGACACCGACCACGCGGAGCGGGCGCTGCGCGTCGCATCGCTGAAATCAGCCCGCTACTCGATCGAGCACCCTCTGCTTCTGGGCGGCGCGCTGGCCGGCGCGAGTGCCGCGCAGTCGGCCGCGCTGTCGGCGTTCGGCCACCCGCTCGGCCTCGCGTTCCAGTTGCGCGACGACGTCCTGGGCGTCTTCGGCGACAGCGCTGTGACAGGTAAGCCCTCGGGTGACGATCTACGTGAAGGCAAGCGCACGGTGCTCATCGCGTACACGCGCGAGGCCCTGGATCCGGTCGCGAGACGGACGTTCGACGCGCTCGTGGGCGACCCGACACTGGATGGCGCACAGGTCGCCGCCGCGCAGGAGACGATCGCCGCCTCGGGTGCGCTCACGCGAGTCGAGGGCCTCATCGACGCCTACACGCAGGAGGCCGATCAGGCGCTTCGGGGTGCCCCCCTCGCCGCGGGTGCGGTCGAGGAGCTGCGCGCGCTCGCACGCGACGCAACCGCTCGCGCATCCTGAGGCGTGCAGCGTCGACTGACGCGTCGGTGGATCGAGACGACGGCGCGGCAGGCGTCGCGCTCAGGCGAGCGTCTGCGCGACGCGGCGCACTTCGCTCTTGCGTCCGCGGCGGAGCGCCTCGATCGGCGCGAGTCCGATCGACTCCTCTTCGCTGAGCAGCCAGTCGATGAGCTCGTCATCGCTGAACCCGGCATCCTGCAGCACGATGACGGTGCCGCGCAGCGACGACAGCGGCGCGCCGTCGATGATGAACAGGGCGGGTACGGCGAAAACTCCCGTGCGCTTGCTGCCGACCAAGGCGCGGTCGTCGAGCAGTCGGCGGACACGGCCGAGCGGCTCGCCCAGCACCTCGACGAGGTCGGGAAGGGTCAGCCAATCGGTCGAGGCGGAGGGGGATGCGGCGTCACTCACCCTCTCACTATCGCAGGTTCGAGGCGTGCGTCGAAGCCGCACTGCCGCGGGTGAAGCGGACGTGGCGATCCTCTGAAATCACATTCGTCACATTGGCCTCAGAGGTCACACTCATTGACACGTGTTCACATCCGTGTCACGGTAGCCGGGTCGAAGAAGGGGGAAGTTCTTGCGACCGCTGCTCTTGCCGACGTCGTCGGCCCTGACCGCGACGACAGCGATGCTCGGGTCGGTGTCCCTCGCGCTCGCCGGCACGTCGGGGGCCCCTGCGGCGGCGAAGGCCGCAGCCCCGCTCATCGATGCCGCCCCCGTCACACTGCGCGCGGTCACGCCTCCGCCGCTCGCGCTCCTCCGCTCCGAGGTCTCCCCGCCCGAGACGTATGTCGTGGTCGCCGGCGACACCGTGAGCGGCATCGCGGAACGGTTCGGGCTCGCCACAGCCGACGTCCTCGCACGGAACGGCCTCGACTGGTCGAGTCTCATCCACCCCGGTGACGAGCTGAAGCTCTCCGGAACGGCGGCGGCCGACGCCGAGGCGGACCGTGGGCCCGGGGACGCGCCCGGCACGGCGGCAGGGAACGGATCAGGCCCAGTGGCGTCTCGCGTCGTCACCTCCGGCGACACTCTGTGGGCGATCGCCGCGGAGGCCGGCGTCTCCCTCGACGCACTGCTCACGGCCAATGCGCTGGCGCGGGACGCCATCATCTATCCCGGCCAGAGCCTCGCGCTGCCGGGAGCGGCCGACGCCGCAGCCCCCACGGACGCGGCCCCGATGGAACCCGCCACCGCCTCGGTCGAGGCATCCGCGGTCGTGCTCGACGACGAGCAGATCGCGAACGCACGCATCATCATCCAGGTCGGCCGGGAGCGCGGCGTGCCCGACCGTGGCATCGCGATCGCTCTCGGCGCCGCGATGGTCGAGTCCTGGATCCGCAACCTCGACTGGGGCGACCGCGACTCGCTCGGCCTGTTCCAGCAGCGCCCGAGCGCAGGGTGGGGAACGGCGGATCAGATCCTCGACCCGGCACGCGCGGCAGCGGTGTTCTACGGCGGCCCCGGCGACCCGAACGGCGACGCGACGCGAGGCCTTCTCGACATCCCGGGGTGGGACGCCCTCCCCTACGCGGAAGCCGCGCAGGCGGTGCAGATCTCCGCGCACCCCGACCGCTACGCGGCCTGGGAGCAGCAGGCCTACGCCTGGATCTCGGCCCTGGGCTGATCCAGACGGCTCCCCTCGGCGCCCGCTCAGGGGTGAGGCGCTCCCCGGGCTTTCGGCATCCGCTCCCTAGAATCGCAGGGTGAGCACGAGCCAGCAGACCGACCCGCTGATCGGCCGTCTGGTCGACGGACGGTACCGGGTGCGCGCTCGCATCGCACGCGGCGGCATGGCCACCGTCTACGTCGCGACCGATCTGCGCCTCGAGCGCCGCGTCGCCCTGAAGGTCATGCACGGGCACCTGTCGGATGATCAGGTGTTCCAGGGACGGTTCATCCAGGAGGCGCGCGCCGCCGCCCGGCTGGCCGATCCGCATGTCGTGAACGTCTTCGATCAGGGCCAGGACGGCGAGATGGCCTATCTCGTCATGGAATACCTTCCCGGCATCACTCTGCGCGATCTCCTGCGTGAGCAACGTCGGCTGTCGATCCCGCAGACCATCACGATCATGGATGCCGTGCTGTCGGGCCTCGCTGCGGCGCACCGCGCCGGGATCGTCCACCGCGACGTGAAGCCCGAGAACGTTCTGCTCGCCGAGGACGGCCGGATCAAGATCGGCGACTTCGGACTGGCGCGCGCCACGAGCGCGAACACCGCGACGGGCCAGATGCTGCTCGGCACGATCGCCTACCTCGCCCCCGAGCTCGTCACGCGGGGCACGGCGGACGCGCGCAGCGACATCTACGCGCTCGGGATCATGCTCTACGAGATGCTCGTCGGCGAGCAGCCCTACAAGGGCGAACAGCCGATGCAGATCGCCTACCAGCATGCGACCGATTCCGTGCCGCGGCCGAGCGCCAAGAACCCGGGCATCCCCGAGCAGCTCGATGAGCTCGTGCTGTGGGCGACCGAGCGCGAGCCCGACGAGCGCCCCACCGATGCCCGGGTGATGCTCGACCGCCTACGGGAGATCGAGAAGGAACTGGGGGTGTTCCCGCATGTCGTGCGCGCGCCCGCGGCGGCCGCGGTGCGTGCGGCTGTCATCGATGACGGCATCGATTCCGGCGAGGTCACCAAGATCATGCCGGGCACGTTCACCGCGCCCACCGTGACCGATGCCGTCGACAACGCGACCTTGTTGCGCCGCCGGTCGCGTCGCAACACCGGCAAGGGCTGGTGGCTCGTCGTGCTCGTGCTGCTGCTCGCCGGGCTCGCCGGCGGCACCGGATGGTGGTTCGGATCGGGGCCGGGATCGCTCGTGGCGGTGCCCGACGTCACCGGGAGCTCGCTCGACGAGGCGACGACGGCCCTCGCTGCGCAGTCGCTCGTCGCCGTTCCCGGCGAGGACTACAGCCGCGACGTCGCGGCAGGTCTCGCGATCCGCACCGAGCCGGGCACGGGCGAACGCGTCGAGAAAGACAGTCGGGTGACGGTCGTGATCTCGCTCGGCCCCGCCTCGCACGACATCGGCGCGCTGTCGGGCATGAGCCTCGACGAGGCGACCCGCACGCTCGAGCAGCTCTACATCACGTCATCCGGCGACCCGTCGCAAGTGTTCACCGATACCCCCGCCGGCAGCGTCGTGGCGGCGAGCATCACCCCGCCCCGCGGCGGCGACGCCGTCGACTGCACGAAGGGCTGCGCGGCTTTCGAGGGCTCGACCGTGTCGTTCGAGGTCTCGGCGGGCGCGATCCCCGACGTCTCGGGGCGGAGCGTGGGCGATGCGACCTCGGCCCTCGCCGCGGTGAAGCTCTCGGTCACGACCGACGAGGAATACAACGACGACGTCGCCGAGGGCAAAGTCATCCGTGTCACCGAGAGCGAGAGCCCGGTGCGCCCGGGAGACACCGTGACCCTGGTGGTCTCGAAGGGACCCGAACCGATCGCGATCCCCTCCGACGTGGTCGGGTCCACCATCCGCGACGCGGTAGACACCCTCGAAGCCCTCGGATTTAAGGTGAACGCCGGAATCGAGGACGGCGACCTCCCCCTCGGGTTCAAGTACTGGGACGTCTACAAGGTGCGGGCGACCAACCCGAAGGCGGGAACGTCCGCTCCGAAGGGCAGCACGATCACGCTGACGCCCGGTCTCTGACCGGCCGACCCCGCGCGGCGGCGCCGAAGCGAGCCGGGTCAGCGCTTCTCGAGCTCCTCGGCCACGAGGAAGGCGAGTTCGAGCGACTGCATGTGGTTCAGGCGCGGGTCGCACAGGCTCTCATAGCGCGTCGCGAGGGTCGCCTCGTCGATCTGCTCCGAACCACCCAGGCACTCCGTCACATCGTCGCCGGTGAGCTCGACGTGGATGCCGCCGGGGTGGGTCCCCACGGCGCGATGCGCCTCGAAGAACCCACGCACTTCGTCGACGACGTCGTCGAAGCGCCGCGTCTTGTATCCCGTGGGGGTGGTGATGCCGTTCCCGTGCATAGGGTCGGTGACCCAGAGCGGTGTGGCACCGGCATCCTTCACCGCTTCCAGCAGCGGCGGCAGCGCGTCGCGGATCTTGCCTGCACCCATGCGCGTGATGAATGTCAGGCGACCGGGCTCGCGCTCGGGGTCGAGCTTGTCGATGAGCGCGAGCGCCACCGACGGATCGGTCGTCGGACCGAGCTTGACACCGATGGGGTTTCGGATCTTCGAGAAGTAGTCGACGTGCGCTCCGTCGAGTTCGCGCGTGCGCTCCCCGATCCACAGGAAGTGCGCCGACGTGTTGTACGGCGTGTGCGTGCGCGAATCGATGCGGGTCATCGGCCGCTCGTAGTCCATCAGCAGGCCCTCATGACCCGTGTAGAACTCGACGCGCTTGAGTTCATCGAAGTCGGCGCCGGCCGCCTCCATGAACTTGATCGCGCGGTCGATCTCTGTCGCGAGGCGCTCGTACTGCTGATTCGCCGGGTTCTGCGCGAAGCCCTTGTTCCACGAATGCACTTCGCGCAGGTCGGCGAAGCCCCCCTGCGTGAACGCACGGATGAGATTGATGGTGGATGCCGCGGTGTGGTACCCCTTCAGCAGCCGCTGCGGATCGGCCGTGCGCGACCCCTCCGTGAAGTCGTAGCCGTTGACGATGTCGCCGCGGTACGCAGGCAGCGTCACATCACCGCGCGTCTCGGTGTCGCTCGATCGGGGCTTGGCGAACTGACCTGCCATGCGCCCCATTTTCACGACAGGCATGGATGCCCCGTACGTCAGCACGACGGCCATCTGCAGCACCGTCTTGATGCGGTTGCGGATCTGCTCGGCGGTGGCGCCGGCGAACGTCTCCGCACAGTCGCCGCCCTGCAGAAGAAACGCCTGGCCGGCAGCGGCCTTCGCGAGACGATCGCGCAGGTTGTCGACCTCACCGGCGAAGACGAGCGGCGGGAGACTCGCGATCTCGGTCGACACGGCGGCGACGGCGTCGGCATCGGGCCAGAGCGGCTGCTGCTTGATCGGGAGCGAGCGCCAGTGATCCAGGTCGGCGTGCCCCCGTCGGCGGCCAGCGGACTGCAGCGCGTCGGACGCGCGGGCCACGCGGTCGGCGGCATCCCGTCGGGGGTCGTCTACCCGCGCACGCGCCGGGACCTGCTGGACGTCGCGAGCATCGAGGTCGGCGCGCA
>QFPD01000233.1 GCA_003248845.1 Microbacterium sp.
ACTGGGCGTCACCGACGCCTCCACCGTCGTCACCCTCGGTGAAGGCGGCACGCCGCTCATCCCCGCGGCGGCGCTGTCGCAGGTGACCGGCGCGGACGTCTACGTGAAGTTCGAGGGCATGAACCCGACCGGCTCGTTCAAGGATCGCGGCATGACGGACGCGCTCTCGCGCGCCGTGGAGCACGGCGCGAAGGCCGTCATCTGCGCCTCGACCGGCAACACTTCGGCATCGGCCGCCGCGTACGCGGCGCACGCCGGCATCACGGCGGCCGTCCTCGTGCCCGAGGGCAAGATCGCGATGGGCAAGCTGAGCCAGGCCGTCATCCACGGCGGCAAGCTCATCCAGGTGCGCGGCAACTTCGACGACTGCCTCGAGATCGCCCGTGAACTCGCGGACAACTACCCCGTGCACCTCGTCAACTCGGTCAACCCCGACCGCATCGACGGGCAGAAGACGGCTGCATACGAGGTCGTCTCGCAGCTCCGCGATGCGCCCGACTTCCACTTCATCCCGGTCGGAAACGCCGGCAACTACACCGCGTACACGCGCGGATACCGCGAAGAGGCCGAGCGCGGCGTGGCCACGCGTGTGCCTCGCATGTTCGGCTTCCAGGCCGAAGGCTCCGCACCGCTCGTCCGCGGCGAGGTCGTGAAGAATCCCGAGACGGTCGCCTCCGCGATCCGCATCGGCAACCCGGCGTCGTGGGAGCTCGCCCTCGAGGCGCGCGACGCGACGGACGGCTGGTTCGGCGCGATCAGCGACGACAAGATCCTCGCGGCGCAGAAACTCCTGGCATCCATCGCGGGCGTCTTCGTCGAGCCGGGCTCGGCGATCAGCGTCGCCGGACTGCTCGATCGGGCCGAAGCGGGCATCGTTCCGCAGGGATCCAAGGTCGTGCTCACCGTGACGGGCCACGGTCTGAAGGACCCGCAGTGGGCTCTGCGCAACGCCGACGGCAGCGCGGTCGAGCCCACCGTCGTCGACGCGACGACGAGCGAAGTCGCTGCCGTCCTCGACCTGGCATGACGGTGACCGAACGCTCGGTCGCGGTCCGCGTTCCCGCGACGAGTGCGAACCTCGGCCCGGGATTCGACACCCTCGGGCTCGCCCTGAGCTCGTACGACGACCTCGTGGCCACCGCGCTGCCGCGCCCAGGCCTCGAGATCGTGGTGACCGGCGAGGGTGCCGGTGAGGTGCCGCAGGATGCCTCGCACCTCGTCGTTCGGTCGCTGGCGTACGCCTTCGAGGCGGCCGGGCGTCCCGTTCCCGGCATCCGGCTCGTCGCCGACAATACGATCCCACACGGACGCGGCATGGGATCGTCGGGAGCAGCCGTCGTCGCGGGCCTCCTCGCGGCGAAGGGGTTGCTGGCCGGCGACGTCGAGTTCTCCGACGACACCCTTCTGCGCCTCGCGACGGAGCTCGAGGGCCACCCCGACAACGTGGCTCCCGCCCTGTTCGGGGGGCTCACGATCGCCTGGATCGACGAGAGTGGCCCGCAGCACAAGAAGCTGCTGGTGCACCGCGGCGTCTCGCCGCTCGTCCTCGTACCGGACTTCACGATGTCGACGTCGGCCGCCCGGGCGCTCGCCCCGACGCAGGTGCCGCGCGAGGATGCCGTGTTCAACGTGTCGCGTTCGGCGCTGCTCATCGCGGCGCTCACGCAGAGTCCTGAGTTGCTCATGGCGGCCACCGAGGACAAGCTGCACCAGTCCTATCGCGCCCCGGCGATGCCCGCGACCGACGCGCTCGTGCGAGCTCTCCGTCGGGAGGGCTTGGCTGCGGTTGTATCGGGCGCGGGTCCGAGCGTCCTCGTGCTCGCCGACGGCCCCGGGCGGCGCCTCGATGCGGTGCGCATCGCGGCATCCGTCTCGGACACTCCGTGGGAGCCGCGTTTGCTCGCCGTCGATGTCAAGGGTGGTACAGTGAGGAACCATACGGAGGGTTCCACGGCGAGGCCGTGAGTCTGGCCTCCGTCGCAATTCTGCGAACCCCGCACGATCCCCCTGCACCATGCGACGACCTCTCGGTCGTTCGACAGCCGTGGGTTGGCGCCTGTCGTGGACGACGCCTGTGCGGATCTGTCCTGTCCACATCCCTATTGAAGGAGAACTCGTGGAGTCCCTCTCCGAGATCGAAACCGAGAACACCGATGCCGCGCGCGAGGACGCCGCGACGCCTGTGACCGATGCCCCGGCCGACGCGGCCGCTGCCGGCGAGACCCCTGTCGAAGAAACGCCTGCCGGCGAGGAGGCGCCCGCCGAGGAGCCCGCTGCTGCCGAGGAGCCCGTCGCTGAGGAGCCCGCTGCTGCCGAGGAGCCCGTCGCTGAGGAGCCTGCCGCTGTGGAGGAGCCCGCTGCGGCCGAGGAGCCCGCGCCCGTGAAGGCACCGCGCAAGCGCGCGCCGCGCCGCGCGAAGAGCACCGATGTGCCCGCCGAACCCGTCGAGGCGCCGGCGGCGGAGACCGCCGCTCCCGACGCGCCCGCTGCCGACGAAGCTGCGACTGCCCCCGAGGCGACCGCCGAGGGTGCTGCAGACGCCGCACCCGAGACCGAGGCGCCCGCCGAGCCGACCGAGCCCGCTGAAGGCGAGGCCCCGCAGGCCGAGGCCGGAGAAGCGCCTTCCACCGACGCCGAGAAGGCCGAAGGTGAGGGGGAGACCCCGAGCCGCAGCCGCAGCCGTTCGCGCAGCCGCAGCCGCAACCGCGGCAAGTCCGACGCCGCGCAGGGGGGCCAGCAGGGCGCTCAGAACGCGCCGGCCGAGGCATCCGACGGCGACAGCAACGGCAATGGCAACAATGCCGATGAGCAGGGCTCAGGCCGTGGGCGACAGCGCAACAAGCGCCGCGGCCAGGGTGGCGCGGGCGATGAGTTCGAGACCGAGATCGGCGAGGACGATGTCCTCATCCCGATCGCGGGCATCCTCGACGTGCTCGACAACTATGCGTTCGTGCGCACGACCGGGTACCTTCCCGGCGCGAGCGACGTCTACGTGTCGCTCGGTCAGGTCAAGAAGTACAACCTGCGCAAGGGCGACGCCGTCGTCGGTGCGATCAAGCAGCCGCGCGAGGGCGAGCAGTCGAGCCGCCAGAAGTACAACGCGCTCGTCAAGGTCGACGCCATCAACGGCCTGTCGGTCGAGGATGCCGCGTCCCGCGTCGAGTTCGGGGCGCTCACGCCGCTCTACCCGCAGGAGCGCCTGCGCATGGAGACGGCTCCCGAGAAGCTGACGCAGCGCATCATCGATCTGGTCGCCCCGATCGGCATGGGTCAGCGCGGTCTCATCGTCGCGCCGCCCAAGGCGGGCAAGACGATCGTGCTGCAGCAGATCGCCGACGCAATCGCGAAGAACAACCCCGAGGTGCACCTCATGGTCGTGCTCGTCGACGAGCGCCCCGAAGAGGTCACCGACATGCAGCGCACGGTGAAGGGCGAGGTCATCGCCTCGACCTTCGATCGTCCCGCCGAGGACCACACGACCGTCGCGGAGCTCGCCATCGAGCGTGCGAAGCGCCTCGTCGAACTCGGCCGCGACGTCGTCGTGCTGCTCGACTCGATCACGCGTCTTTCGCGCGCCTACAACATCTCGGCGCCCACGTCGGGTCGTGTGCTGTCGGGCGGCGTGGATGCCTCGGCGCTCTACCCGCCGAAGCGCTTCTTCGGCGCGGCTCGCAACATCGAAAACGGCGGATCGCTCACGATCCTCGCGACCGCGCTCGTGGAGACCGGTTCCAAGATGGACGAGGTCATCTTCGAGGAGTTCAAGGGCACGGGCAACAGCGAGCTGCGCCTGTCGCGCCAGCTCGCCGACAAGCGCATCTTCCCGGCCGTCGACGTGAACGCCTCGTCGACGCGTCGCGAGGAGATGCTGCTGAGCGCCGACGAGGTCAAGATCACCTGGAAGCTCCGTCGCGCACTCGCGGGCCTCGACCCGCAGCAGGCCCTCGAGGTCGTGCTCGGCAAGCTGAAGGAGACGGGCTCCAACGTCGAGTTCCTCTACCA
>QFPD01000014.1 GCA_003248845.1 Microbacterium sp.
GCGAGCGACGAGGGGTAGGCGGCGGAGTTCTCCGCCTGCACGCCGATCACGCGGACGGTGCGCCCCTCTGCGGCGGCGCGCGCCTTCACGGCGGCGGCGACTCCGGCGATCAGGCCTCCCCCACCGATGCCGAGGACGACGGTGTCGAGATCGTCGATGGCGTCCCACAGCTCGAGGCCGAGGGTGCCCTGCCCGATGATGATGTCGCGGTGGTCGAATGGCGGGATGAGCACGGCGCCGGTGCGCTCGGCGAACTCGGCCGCCAGCCGCAGCGGAGTCTCGACGGTCGCGCCCTCCAGGATCACCTCCGCTCCATAGCCCCGCGTCGCGAGGAGCTTGGGCACGGGGACCCCGAGCGGCATGAAGATGGTGGCCGGGATGCCGAGCTTCTGCGCCGCGAGCGCGACGCCCTGAGCGTGATTGCCGGCCGATGCCGCGACGACGCCCCGCGCGCGCTCCTCGGCGGTGAGGCGAGAGAGCCGGTAGGTCGCCCCGCGGATCTTGAACGAGCCCGTGCGCTGGAGATTCTCGAGCTTCAGGTGCACGGGCGCGCCCAGCACGTCGGAGAGATGCTCGGACACGTCGAACGGGGTCCGCACGACGACGTCGCGCAGGAGGGCAGCGGCATCCTCGAACTCCGCCAGCGACGGGATCGCCGACAGCGCACTCGCGTGCGCGGCGGTCGTCGGCTCGGTGGGGGTGGTCACGCGGGGGTCCTCCTGCTGCGCGGAACGGTGCTCCAGATGAGATCTCGGTCGTTGAAGTCGCCCGGCCCGGGCGGTGTGCCGCGCGTGTGACGGGTGGAGAGGTAGACCGCGACGACGTTGACGAAGGCCGCCAGCGGCACAGCGAACAATGCGCCGGGGATGCCGGCGATCATGGCGCCGCCGGCGACCACGAGAACGACAGCGAGCGGGTGCACCTTGACGGCCGACCCCATGAGGAGAGGCTGGAGCACGTGCCCCTCGAGCTGTTGGACGCCGAGGACGACCACGACCATCCACAGCGCGATCCAGGGCCCGTTGTAGACGAGGGCGAGGAAGACGGCGAGGGTCCCGGTGACGATCGCACCGACGAACGGGACGAACGCCCCGAGGAAGACGAGGACGCCGATCGGGATCGCGAGGGGAACCCCGAGCACAAACGCACCGAGCCCGATGCCGATCGCGTCTATGGTCGCGACGAGGAGCTGCGTTCGCGCGTAGGTGACGACCGTCGCCCAGCCCGCGCGGCCGGCGCCGTCGACGTCGCCGCGGGCCCGACGCGGGAAGAGTCGCACGACCCAACGCCAGATCCCCCCGCCGTCGGCGAGGGTGCACAGCAGGATGAACAGGGCGAGTACCGCACCTGTCGCGACATGCCCCACGGTGGAGCCGATCGCGAGAGCACCCGACCAGAGGAGATCGACCTGCTGTTGGATGGATGTCCATGCCTGCGCGAGCATGCCGTCGATCTGCGAGGACGTCAGGTGGAGCGGCCCGTCGATGAGGTACTGGCGGAACTGCTCGACTGATTCGAGCGTACGCGTGCGGACGCTCGGCCACTCCCGTGTGATCTGCCAGATCGCAAGCCAGAGCAGTCCGCCGACGACGGCGATGGTGCCGATTACCGAGACGACGATGGCCGCCCACCGCGGCACGCGGTGTCGCAGCATCCAGGTGAACACCGGCCACAGGAGCGCCGTCACGAGGATCGCGACGAGGAGCGGCACGACGAGGAGCTTCAACTGGATGACGAGCCAGATGAGGATGCCGGCGGCCACCGCGATCACGACGAACCGCCACGCGTATGCGGTCGTCACTCGCAGGCCGTGCGGCAGGGACTCCTCGATCTCACTCCGCACCGTCTTGGTGCGGATCGCGTCGAGGAGGGAAGGTCGAGACTTCTCGTCCGTCAAAACTGGATCCGCGGGGGCTCGGCGATGGCGGCTCCCCCGGTCACCTCGAAGAACTCCCGCTCGTGGAAGCCGAGGCTGCGCGCGAACATGTTGTTCGGGAACACCTTGATCTTCGTGTTGAGTTCGCGGACGCCTCCGTTGTAGAAGCGGCGCGACGCCTGGATCTTGTCCTCGGTGTCGACCACGGACTGCTGCAGCTGAAGGAAGTTCTGACTCGCCTGCAGCTGCGGGTACGCCTCGGCGACCGCGAACAGGCTCTTGAGCGCCTGCTGCATGTGGCCTTCCGCGACGCCGGCCTCACCGGGCGAGCCCGCCGAGAGCGTTTCGGCGCGCGCCCGCGTGACGTTCTCGAACACCGCCTTCTCGTGCGCGGCATAGCCCTTCACCGTCTCGATGAGGTTCGGCAGCAAGTCGGCTCGGCGCTTCAATTGCACCGTGATGTCGCTCCACGCCTCGTCGACGCGCACGTTCAGCGCGACGAGCGAGTTGTACGTCGCCCACAGGTACACACCGACGATCACGATCAGCGCGACCACGATGAGCACCGGGATCAGCCACGCCATGTCCATGGGACTCCCCTCGATTCTGTGCTCATCCTATCGGCGCCGGCGCGTGCACGATCATGCGTGTCCCCGGGTTCTCAGGCGTTACTCACCCAGGACCCGAGTGAGATAGGGGTTCCGAAAGAGACGATCGGGGTCGAGCCGGTCTCGGAGCGCCGTGAAGTCGTCGAAGCGCGGATAGCGGGAGCGCAGACTCGCGGCATCCTGCGTGTGCATCTTGCCCCAGTGCGGGCGCCCTCCGTGGGCGAGCATGACCTCTTCGACGGCACGGAAATACGCCGTCGGGTCGGTTTTCCAGTAGCGGTGCACGGCGATGTACCCACTCGCACGCCCCGACGCCGTCGAAAGCCACAGATCATCAGCGGCAGCCGTACGCACCTCGATCGGGAACTCGATGCGCCAGTCGTGGTCGGCGATGACGCGCTGGATGCCGCGGAACGCGTCGGCGAGGTTCTCGACCGGGACGGCGTACTCCATCTCACGGAACCGCACACCGCGACTCGTCGCGAACACGCGGTGCGAGGCGTCGGAGAAGGAACGGTCGCCCCAGACCCGGGCGCAGAGCCGGTTGATTCCGGGCACGAGGGCCGGGGCTGCGCGCCCCGCGCTGCAGACCGCCTGATGGACGACGTTCCCGACGAGCACGTCGTCGACGAGCTTCGAGACCCGCCCCAGGGGGTGGGTCGCGGCATCCGGGCCGCGCCGCTCGTTGGTCTTCGTGAGGGCGATGTCGGTATGCGGGAACCAGTAGAACTCGAAATGGTCCGCGGCATCCGCGCGGGCTGCGATGTCGCCCACGACGTCATCGAGTGGCTCGGGTCGCTCGACGGCGTGGAGGGTGAACGCCGGCACGCACTGCAGCGTCACGTCGACGAGGATGCCGAGAGCGCCGAGCCCCAGCGCGACCGCCGGGAGCATCTCGGCGTTCTCGGTCTCCGACACGGTGAGCAGCTCGCCGTCGGCTGTCACGAGGGTCGCCGCGACGACCTGGGTCGCGATGCCGCCGTAGCGCGAGCCGGTGCCGTGGGTGCCGGTGGAGATCGCGCCCGAGATCGACTGTCGGTCGATGTCTCCGAGATTCGTCATCGCGAGACCGTAGGGCGCGAGCAGCGCGGGAATCCGATGCAGGCGCGTGCCGGCGAGAAGGCGCACCCGCTGCCGCTCACGGTCGACCGAGACGAGCCCGGACAGCTCGGTGAGCTCGAGCAGAGTCCCGGGGGCGACCGCGATGCCGCTGAAACTGTGGCCCGTCCCGACGGCTTTCACAGGGCGGCCGCGCTGCGCGGCGGAGCGGACCGCACGCCGCACCGCCTCGATCGTCGAGGGGTACTCGACCGTGAGGGGGCGGACGCGTTCCGTGCGCCCCCAGTTCTGCCACGTACCGGCGGGTCGGGTGGAGGGGGCCATCACAGGAAGCTCTTCCCTTCGCCGCGGTAGGTCGCGGCCTCACCGACGATCGTGTCACCGCTCGTGAGGTGGTATCGATCGACGCGTTCGGCGAGCTCGCCGCTTTTCGCGTGTCGGAACCAGACACGGTCGCCGAGGGAGAGGCTCTTCGCCGCCGCACCCTGGAGCGGCGTCTGCACTTCGCCCGCGCCCTCGCGCGCGAGGGTCGCAAGGCCCGTCGGCCACGCCGGCAGCGGCTGCCGGGAGGCGACCGGCGGGCCGGATGCGATCCAGCCGCCGCCGAGGACGGTCACGATGTCGTCCGCGGGTCTGCGGACGACCTCCAGCGCGAACGCCGCCGCGGGAGCGAGCGTGAAGTGCCGGTAGAGGTCGAACAGGTGGCCCGCGAGCAGTCCGCTCCCGGCGGTCGTCTCGGTGACGGCGGGATCGGAGGCCGTGTACTCGAGCGACCCGGTCCCTCCGCCGTTGACGAACTCCAGGTCGGCGACATCTCTCACGGCCCCGACGATCGCACCCCGACGCTCGCGCAGCTCCTCCGTCGAGCGGCGCTGCATCCAGCGGATGACGGCGTCGCCGGATCCGGTGTCGTCGGGTTGTCCCGCGATCTGGGCCTCGTACATCATGAGGCCCACGAGCCGGAATCCAGGTCGGGCGGCGATCGCGCGGGCGAGCCGCTGCACCTCGACCGGCTCGTGAACGGGTGAGCGGCGCACGCCGATGTGACCGAGGACGGGTGCGCGCCACGAGGCATCCGCATCGATCGCGACGCGGATCTCGGCGCGCTGCCCCGGCGCAGCCACGCTGTCGACCAGGTCGAGCTGCGCGAGGTCGTCGACCATCAGGGTGATGCGGGCGGCCCTCTCGGTGCTGCCTGCGAGCGCCGCGAGTGCGGCGCGATCGACGCTCGGGTAGCCCAGCACGATGTCGTCGTGCTCCTCGGCGAGCCACAGCGCTTCGGGGAGCGTGAAGGCGAGGATGCCGCGGTAGCCCGGAAGTCTCAGCGCGGCATCCAGCACCTCGCGCACCCGGATCGACTTCGATGCGACGCGGATCGGCACGCCGCTCGAGCGCACGACGAGGTCGAGCGCATTGTGGCGGAGCGCGTCGACGTCGATCGTGGCGACCGGACCCGAGAGGCTTGCGACGGCCGCGGTGCGCGCACGCCAGTACGACTCGGGACGCGCCCAGGGCTCGGCCGTCGGCACAGACGGCGGGGCGAGCAGATCGAGGCTCATGGCTGGCTCCTTCGCACGGGTGGCACCAGCCTAGAGCGAGACCGGGTGTCACCAGTGTGGGGACGCGGCGTCATGATTCCTCCTGGGGCGATTCATCCTGAGGCACCGCGGCATCCAGACGGCGCAGCCGGATGCGCGCGATGTCGTGTGCCCGCGGACCCGTCCCGAGACTGCGCTGCGCGATCCACAGCACGAGCCGCGTCGCCGTGACCGCCGGGAACCAGGAGCGACGCACACCCAGCAGTCGCCGATACTCACGCGGGATCGCCGCGATGGCACCGGCGAAGAGGATGCGGTACCCGATGCGCAGCGAGCCGTCGAGCGGAACGTCGCGCAGGAACCGCACGACCTCGTCGACCCGTGCACCCCCGCGAAGCGTGCCGTCGGCGAGGAGCCCGTGCATGCGCGCGCGCAGGTCGGCGGCGGTGCGCGGCGGATCGACGACGCCCATGAGAGTTCCCGCCGTCGCCCAGTCTGCGACGTACGCGTCGCGGCCGCCGGGGATCGCGCCGCCCCAGCGCTCGTGAGCCGTGAGGAACGCGTCGGTGAAGGCGAGATGCACCCACTCCACGAGGTCGGCATCCTCGGCGCTGTAGGCACGGCGCCCCGAGTGTGCCTCGTACTCTCCGCGGACACCCGTGTGGAATCGGGCGACACGCGCGCGTTCTCCGTCCACCTGCTCGCGCGACCCGAACGTCGTCGAAATCACCCAGCGCACCGTACCGGAGAGGCGGCCGAGCGGGTCGTCGCGATAACGCGACCAGTCGTGCACACCCGCCATCGCACCGGGGTGCAGCGCCTGAAGGAGGAGCGCCTGGATACCTGCGACGAGCGTCGGGATGCCCGAGTGGACGGTCCATGCGGGCCCGTCCTCGGCGAACAGCCCGCGATCGTCGCCGTGCTCGAGCCGCAGGACCCACGGCGGGGTCCCGTCGGGGTCCCCCGCCAGGGGGACGAGCAGGCGCGAGCGCAGGGACGAGGTCGATCGCCGAGTGCGCATGGGTCCATCATCCCCTCAGCGGAGAATCCGATCGACGAGCTCGTCGACCGCATCCTCTACGGCGAGCCCGGTGTCGAGCGGTGCCGTGAGGTGATCGAGCATGAGACCGTCGATCGCGTAGTGGAGGAGCGCGATCTCGCTCCGCCCTCCGGGGAGGCCCGCTCCCTCGTTGAACGCGACATCGCCCTCGAAGGCGGACTGGCGCCACGTGAGGAGCACGTCGGCGATGCCGGGGCGGCGCGCGGCTTCGAGCCGCAGTTCGAAGAGCGCGATCGCCACCTGCGGATCGGCGCCGAGCCGTCGCACGACGTCGCGGATGTACGCGGTGAACCGAGCGCGGTCAGGCTGCGCGGTCGCCGCGTTCGGCACCGCCTGCGGGTCGGGCTGAAGGCGCCGACCGATCCGATCGACCAGAGCCGCGACGAGGTCATCGCGCGTCGGGAAGTAGTTCGACGCGGTTCCGCGGGGTGTGCCTGCGGCCGCGTCGACGGCGCGGTGCGTGAGGCCCCGCGCCCCCTGCTCGGCGAGCACACGGATGCCGGCGTCGGCGAGCAGGGCGCGTCGTTGGTCGTTGCGTGCCATTCGGCCATGCTAGTCAAACCACGACCGGTGTCGTACTCTGACTACGACACCTGTTGTGATTGGAGTACTCATGAGAGAACTCGTCTACTACGTCGCCGTCAGCACCGACGGCTTCATCGCCGACCCGACGGGAGGGTTCGATGCGTTTCTGTCGGAAGGCGACCACAACGAGCTGGTGCTCGGGGAGTACGCCGACGCGTTGCCCGCGCACGCCCATGCCGCGCTGGGCATGAAACCTCCGCGCACCCGTTTCGACACGGTCCTGATGGGATGGCGGACGCTCACCCCCGCACTCGACGCCGGCATTGCGAGCCCCTACCCGCACCTCCACCAGATCGTCGCCACCCGCACGCTCCGCGAGGTGTCGCCGGATGTCACCCTCACCGACGACCCCCTGAACACCGTCCGTGCGCTGAAGCGGGACGACGGGCTCGACGTCTGGCTGTGCGGCGGGGGCGAACTCGCGGGGACTCTCCTCCCGGAAATCGACCGACTGGTGCTGAAGCGGCACCCGGTCGCATTCGGAGCAGGCATCCCGCTCTTCGGAGGCGCCGCGCATGCACCGACGCGGTTCCGAGCCGCAGCGCGGCGAGCATTCGAGTCGGGCGTCGTCGTCGAGGAGTATTCGCGCGAGACCTGACCTGCGGGGGAGGATGGCTACTGCACAGTGACGAGGATGCGCTGCCAGCCCGTCGATCCGTCCGGAGCGATCGGAGCGCGCTCTTCGGTCTGCATCGTTCCCTGTTTGTCGAATGCGCGCACTGCGATGTAGTGCGTTCCGGGCGCGGCATCCCACTCGACGAACCACTGCACCCACGTGGAGTCGTTGATCGGCGACGACAGCGTCGCGGGCTGCCACCCGGCATCGTCGATGTTGACTTCCACGCGATCCACGCCCACCGGCTGCGCCCAGGCGACGCCGGCCACTGCGACCTTCCCCGGCGTCACGGGTGCGCCCGACGTCGGCGTGTCGATGCGCGAAGAGAGCTTGATCGGCGCCTTCGCGCTGTATCCGCGGGGCGTCCAGTACGCCTCGTCGGCGGCGAACGTCGTGACTTTCAATTCGGTGAGCCACTTGGTCGCCGACACGTATCCGTACAGGCCCGGTACGACCATGCGGACGGGGAAACCGTGCTCGAGAGGAAGCGGCTCGCCGTTCATCCCCACCGCGAGGATCGCGTCGAGACCGTCGTCGGTGAGCGCCTCGAGAGGCGTGGATGCCGTGAACCCGTCGACGCTGCGCGAGAGCACCATGTCAGCCCCCGCCTGCGGGCCGGCGAGCGCGAGCACGTCGCGCACCGGCACGCCGAGCCAGATCGCGTTTCCGAGAAGGTTCCCCCCCACCTCGTTGGAGACGCAGGTCATGGTGACGGCGTACTCGTCCAGGCCCATCGCGAGCAGATCGTCGAAGCCGAGTTCGACGCGCTTGTCGACCATGCCGTCGATCACGAGCCGCCACGTGGCCGGGTCGACCTCGGGAACCGTGAGAGCCGTATCGACACGGTAGAAGTCCGCGTTCGGGGTGATGAGGGGCGAGATGCCCGGGATGTCGAGCTGCGCCCCGTCGGGGATCGTGACCTTCGACCGCGGCGCCGGGAGCGAGAGCGCTTGGCGGACGGCCGTGATCGACGACGTCGTGGCGCTGACGATACGAGCACCGACCCCGAGGAGGACGGCGGACACCCCCGCAATCGCCGTTGTGCGGAAGAACGCACGGCGGTCCATCGCCGGGGGGCGCTTCGGCGCTGCGGGGTTCTCGGGGACCGTCGCGGAGGGCGCCCCGGATGCGAGCGCGACTGAGGCATCCGAAGAGGGCACCGCGTCCACTGCCGAGGCATCCTTCCACCTCCGCAGCATGCGGGCGAGGACGGTCAAGACGAACGCACCGGCGACGGCGCCGGCGACCGCGGGAACCGCAACCAGCACTGTCGCGCCCGCGCGCGTGACGATCGCCGCGACGGAGAGGACGCCGGCGAGGGCGAGGGCGACCACGCCGAGAGGAGGGCGGAGCGCCTGCAGGATGCCGGCGATCGACGACGCGATCAGCACCGCGAGAGCGAGGCCGACGAGCAGAGCGATCTTGTCGTACGCGCCGAACGTTGCGATCGCGAACTCTTTGAACGGCTGCGGCACGATGTCGATGACGAAGCCGCCGACCGCCAGAATCGGGCTCCCGCCGCGACCGAAGACGAGGGCGAGCACCTCCGCGACAGCGAGAAAGACCGCCGCGCTGACGATCCCCGAGACCATCGCCCACAGCCAGAATCCGACGCCTCGGCGCCTGCGTGCCCCACCCATACCGCGACTCCGCTCCGGCCGGATCTCCCGCCGTCATAGGGCGTTCGGCGCGGGGACGATTTCGGATTGGTCAGCGTCGACGTCGCGGGGCACACTGGACGCATGAGGTACGTGCTCATGAACGACTACTCCGCAGCGTGGCCGTTCTGGGGCGGTCGGGACATCGGCCTCTGCGCAGACGACGATCCGCACCTGCCGGCGGAGCTCGCCGCCGAGTGTCGAGCCTGGGCTGCACGGTTCAACGAGAACTTCGATCATGAGAGCGGCTGGCCCAGTCCGCACATCGCCGCAGAGCACGAAGCGCAAGGTCGACGAATCTTCGAGCAGGTGCGCCGAGCGCTCCCCGAGCACGAAGTCGTCTTCCGGTATTGGGAGCGGAGCCACCGCGAATCCTGAGGCCGCGCGAGCAGCCGCACCCAGCGCGCGGCAACGACACGCGGAATCCGTCAGTACCCCCGGTGGGACTCGAACCCACACTGAAGCGATTTTAAGTCGCCTGCCTCTGCCATTGGGCTACGGGGGCCTGAAGCCAGGCTACCGGGCAGGACGCGATGAACCCCCGCCGTGCGGCGACGCGGCGGGGGTTCGATCGGTCTGCGGAGCCGTTCAGGACGCGCTCTTGGCGGGCGCCTTCTTGGCCGGAGCCTTCTTCGCGGGAGCCTTCTCGGCGGTCGGCTCGCTCGCCGCCGGCGCGCCATCCTTCTTCTCCGCGGCGACCGACTTCGGATCGATCGCGGGCGCAGCAGGAGCGGTCGGCGCTGCCGGAGCGGCGGCGGGGCGCGGACGTGCCGCGAACTCCTCGAAGACGTAGCGGGGGTTCTGCACCGTCTGCAGCGACACGTTGTCGCGGTCGAGCCAGAAGTTGTGCCACCAGTCGCCGATCACACGCCACTTGCGCTCCCACGACGGCATGGCAAGGCCGTGGTAGCCGCGGTGCGCGCACCACGCGACGAAGCCCTTGAGCGCGATGTTGCCCGACTGGAACACACCGTTGTAGAGACCGAGGCCAGCCACTGCGCCCAGGTTGTGGTGGATGTACTCGCGCGGCACCTCGCCGCGCAGCACCGCCACGAGGTTCTTCGCGAGGAGCTTGGCCTGGCGCACGGCGTGCTGGGCGTTCGGCACGCAGTAGCCGCCGACGCCCTTGCCCGTGAGGTCGGGGACCGCGGCCACATCGCCAGCGGCCCAGGCGCCGTCGACGATCTCTTCGGCGGAGCCGACGCGCAGGTCCGCGCGTGCACGGATGCGACCGCGCTCCTCGACGGGCAGGTCGCTGCCGCGCACGACGGTCGGGTTCGCCATGACACCCGCGGTCCAGACGATCAGGTCGGTGGGAATGATCTCCCCCGTCGACAGTTCGACGTTGCCGTCGACGGCGCCGGTGACCTGCGTGTCGAGGTGCACGTTGGCGCCGCGCTTGGCGAGGTCCTTCAACACCCACTCGCTCGTCTTGAGCGACACCTCCGGCATGATGCGCCCCATCGCCTCGATGAGGTGGAAGTGCGTGTCTTCGAAACGGAGCTGCGGGTACAGCTTCAGGAGAGAGGATGCCAGGGCGCGCATCTCGGCGAACACCTCGATGCCCGCGAAACCGCCACCCACGACGACGACCGTCAGCAGGCGGTCGCGCTCCGGGCCGGCGGGCAGGTTGGCCGCGCGGTCGAAGTTCGTGAGGATGCGGTCACGGACCGCGACGGCCTCTTCGATCGTCTTCAGCCCGATCGCGTTGTCGGCGATGCCCGGGATGGGGAAGGTACGCGAGACGGCGCCGGCCGTCACGACGATGTGGTCGTAGCTCTCCTGCCACGATTCGCCCTGCTCGGGGGTGATCGTGGCCGTGCGGTTCGCGTGGTCGATGCCGGTCACCTTCGCCGTGATGACGCGCGTCTTCTTCAAGTGACGGCGGAGCCCCACGACGGCGTGCCGCGCCTCGATCTCGCCCGCCGCGACCTCGGGGAGGAAGGGTTGGTACGTCATGTACGGCAGCGGGTCGACGATCGTGACCTCGGCCTCACCCTTACGCAGGTGCTTCTCGAGCTTCCATGCAGTGTAGAAGCCGGCGTATCCGCCACCGACGACGAGGATCTTGGGCACTGCGGTACCGGCGACGGAAACGGCAGTGCTGGACGCTGTGTGGCTCACAGGTGGAAGAACTCCTTGAATCAACGGCTCGGAGGACGTGCGCGCTCCGATCTGATGCGCCGGGCAGCAGCAGTGACGCCGAGCGCCACCAGTATAGCGGCCAGCGTGACCCCCACGAGCGGTACCGTCCCGTACCGGAGCGTATCCGCGTTCGGAAGCAGGGGCGAGCTGACCGGCACGGTATCGGCCGCCGGAAGCTCCGGCAACGGCGCGGCGGATGCCGTGGGCTGCGGCGCCGGGTCGATGTCGGCGCGGCGGTAGAGGCGCACCCACTCGGCGAGGTCGCCCATCGGATTGGCGTCGACCGAGGCGACATCCGCCGTAACCGCTGCGGAGGCATCGACGAGCCCGTAACCGTACTTCGGATCGGGCCTGGCAGTCGCTCCGGCCGCAGGGCGCGCAGTGCGGATGATCCGATTGATGACGTTGTTCGCGTCGAGCTCGGGGTGCGCTGCCCGCACCAATGCCGCGATTCCCGCGACGATCGGCGCGGCGCCGCTCGTGCCGTTCCACTGCACGAGCTGGCCGTCGGCCGAGACCCCGAGGAGTTCCTCGCTCGGCGCGGAGATGCCGATCGTGATGCCTTGCGTGGACGCCTCTTCGCTCGCCGTGCCGCTGCGCGAGACCCCGCCGACGGTGAGGACGCCCGGGATCGTCGCGGGAGCGCCGACCTCGTCGGTCCCACTCCCTTTGTTGCCCGCTGCGACGACGACGACGACGTCGTGCGAGAACGCGTAGAGAAACGCGTCGTCCCACGACGGGTCCCAGGTGAGCGTGTTCGTCGTGAACGACAGATTGATGATGTCGGCGTCGTGATCGACCGCCCACCGGATCGCGTCGGCGACCTGCTGCACGAACGGCACCGAGGACGACGCGCCGAACCCGATCGAGATCGACAGCAGACTCGCCTCGGGCGCCACGCCGATCATCCCCGTATCGGCACCGGTCCCGCGCGCCGCCGCGAGCGACGCCACCCAACTACCGTGATTGCCGTCGACCGCACCGACGGGCTTTCTCCCGTCGGACGCGCCGACGCCGGAGAAGTCCGCGCCGCCGGTGACCGCGCCCGAGAACTCGACGGGCCCGCGTCCGATGCCGGTGTCGATGATGGCGATCGTCTGCCCTTTGCCGCGCGTCGTCGCCCAGGCGCTCCGCACCCCGTACTCGTCGAGCCAGTACTCAGCGGCTCGGGCAATGTCGCTCCCGGGCGTGGGCGACGGCGTCGGATCGACCGTCGGCACAGCGACCCTCGCCGCGGCGGGGCTGCCGGCGGGTTCGGATCCGGTCAGCGCGCCCGCGGGCGCGGCACTCATCCCTGCGGCGAGCGCGCCGACGACGAGCGCTGTGGCGATGCGGCGGAAGCCTCGTCGCGGCATCCTCATGCAGACTCCTGCGGCGGCTCCGCACCGGGGTCGGCGCAGGTGCACCGCTCGGGCGACCACTCAGCGCGCTCGAGGGCGAGATCGCCGATGGGATTGACGCCCGCCCCCGCCGCGAGCGCGTGCCCGGCGAGCGCGTGCAGGCACTTCACGCGGGTCGGCATGCCGCCCGCCGAGATGCCGGCGATCTCCTCGACCTCGCCGTACACGGCGCGGTCGGAGAGATAGGCGGCGTGGGCACCGGCGTAGGCCTCCGCGACCGCGGCGTCCTCGGCCAGCAGAGCGGCGAACTCGGGCATGACGTGACCCGCCTCGAGCGCCGACATGGCCGCCGTCGCTCCGGGATGCGTCAGGTAGTAGAACGTCGGGAACGGCGTGCCGTCGGGGAGCCGCGGCTCCGTCGCGACGACGGTCGGATTGCCGCACACGCAGCGCGCAGCGATGCCGACGACGCCTCGCATGGGGCGTCCCAGCTGCGCCCGCATGACATCGAGGTCGCGGTCGGTCGCGGGGCTGAGAGTCGGGTGCGGCACGTCGTCCAGCGTACCGGGACCGCCTGACGGCGAGCTGGATCGGCCGGCGGCGTTCGATGTCGAACGAGCGAGGGTGCCGCGTCAGCCCGCCGGAACGTCCCCGGCGTCCTCGACCGGTCCGACGGCCGTCTGCGTGAGTCCGGCCCACGTCACGGAGCGGACGAGCTGCGACATCCAATCGGATCGCGTCTCGGTGACGTCTTCGCTCACCGGCAGCTGGTCGGGCGGGAGCGACGAGGCCGGCAGATCATCGTCGACGAGGTACACCACTTCGCCGGGGTACCGGTAGTAGAGCCGCGCGCGCGCCTGCGACGTGACGTACGCGGGGTCGGCCCAGCGCTCCTTCTGCTGCTCGAGCTGCGCAACCTGATCCGACGTGAGCTTCACCGACTGCTCGAGCGCGGCGATCTGCTGCCGTTGCGAGACGTAGACACCCACCGTCGGCACGAGCACGAACACCGCCAGCACGACGAGACCGAGCATGATGCCCGTGAACGCCGTGAATCGGATACCGCCGGCCCACTCCCGCACGTCGACCCGTCGCGTCGCCGAGGATCGGCGCGCCGGAGCACCGGCACGAGGAGAGGGAGCCGGCGCGTGGCGCGCGGCTCCCTCTCTCGTCATGCCGTCCAGCCTAAGCGGCGGACGCGCGAATCATCCTGCGAAACGCGCCTCAGCCCGCGAACCGGGGCTCAGTCCTTGAAGCGGGCCTCAACCTTTGAACCGGGCCTCAACCTTTGAACCGGGGAAAGGCAGCGCGACCGGCGAAGACCGCGGCGTCACCGAGCTCCTCCTCGATGCGCAGCAGCTGGTTGTACTTCGCGACGCGCTCGCTGCGGGCGGGGGCGCCGGTCTTGATCTGGCCCGCGTTGACCGCGACGGCGAGGTCGGCGATCGTCGTGTCCTCGGTCTCTCCGGAACGGTGCGAGAGCATCGAGCGGTAGCCGTTCTGCGTCGCGAGTGCGATCGCGTCGAGCGTCTCGGAGAGCGTGCCGATCTGGTTCACCTTGACCAGGAGGGCGTTCGCGACGCCGAGGTCGATGCCCTTCTGCAGGCGGACCGGGTTCGTGACGAACAGGTCGTCGCCGACGAGCTGCACCTTGTCGCCGATCACGTCGGTGAGGTGCTTCCAGGCATCCCAGTC
>QFPD01000234.1 GCA_003248845.1 Microbacterium sp.
CCGGGCGGCGGCGGGGGCGGCGGCGGAGGCAGCGGCTCCTTCTTCGCACAGGCGGCGAGCATCACCATGCCGCATCCGGCGAGCCCCGCCGACAGTCTCGAAGCGGCAGCTGCCGACCCGGCGGTCGTCGCGCAGCTGCGCGGCATCGCGCAGGCAGCTGCTCAGGTCAAGGGCGGCGCAGACGGCGTCGCCTCCGGTGCGCAGAACCTCGTCGCCGGGGCGCAGGCGGCGCGCGATGGCGCTGCCGCCCTCAACACGGGCGCCGCACAGCTGCAGGCAGGTGCAGGCCAAGTCGCGGCTGGCGCTGCGAACCTCGACGCCGGGGCCACGCAGCTGGCAGCCGGAGCGAGCTCGGTCAAGGACGGCGCCGCGTCGCTGTCGGCGGGCCTCGACACCCTCGCGACGAAGTCCGGTGAGCTCTCGGCGGGCGTCGGAACGATCGCCACGAAGTCCGGCGACCTCTCGAACGGTCTCACGACGGCGTCCACGAAGTCGGGCGAGCTCGCGAGCGGGCTGGCCGATCTGGACAACGGCGCGGGCGAGCTCGCGGCGGGCCTTTCCACCCTGAAGTCGAAGTCGGGCGGCCTCACCGACGGCGCGGCGACGCTCGCGGCAAAGTCGCGTGAGCTCTCCGACGGCGTCGCACGGCTGGATGCCGGGGCCACCACGCTGGCCAGCGGTGCGACCGAGCTCTCCACCGGTGCCGGCTCGCTCGCGACCGGTACGCAGACGCTTTCGACGGGTGCTCAGGCGCTCAGCTCGGGTGCGCAGAGCCTCGCCACCGGCGCGGGCACCCTCTCGGCGGGTGCGAGCTCGCTCGCAGAGGGCACCCAGAAGCTGTCGTCCGGCGCCGGCTCCCTCGCCTCGGGTCTCGACGAGCTCTCGACGGGATCGACGGCGCTCTCCAAGGGCACCGAGGACCTCGCCGCAGGTTCCGACAAGGTTGCGGACGGGGCGATCAAGCTCGCCGACGGCAACTCGCAGATCGCCGGCGGTACGGGCGAGTTGAAGGTCGGCACCTCCGGGCTCAGCCCGATGGTGCTGCCGTGGGTGTTCGGCGCGCTGATCGCGGGTCTCATCGCGGGCGTGGCCTGGGTGCTGCACCGCGTCGTGCACCGCAACCGCGAGCGAGGGCTTCTGACCACCTGAGGTCTCTGGAGAACGACTGCGGGTCCCGGCCGAGATGGCCGGGACCCGCAGTCGTTCAGGACGAGAAGAGGCTCAGGCCTCGCTCATCGCGGTGACCTCCTGCTGGCCGCGGGCAGCGAGCGCCGCCGCACGTGCGGCAATACGACGGGCCTGCTCGGCCTGGCCGGCATCCAGGATCTCCTGGTCGACGGGGAAAGACTCCACCTTGTTCACGCCGTTGTACTTCGCGATGTAGGCGTCGAGCTCGGGGCCCGACTCCCACGACGTGATGAGGCAGTAGCGCGGCTCGTCGCCGTGATGGGTGGCGGCGTGCCACAGCCGCTGCGTGTCGATGACGAGCTGGGCTCCGGCGGGGAGCGCGATGCGCGTCTCTTCGCTCGGGTCGGTGCGGTTCTCGCGCAGGACGAAGTAGCTGTCCTTGTCGTCGGTGAGGTTGAAGAACGAGCGCACGACCCAGCCGGTGCCGTCCGGGTTCAGACGGTTGTTGTCGTCCTGGTGCAGGTTGTAGAGGCAGTCGGCGTACGTGTTCGGCTGCAGCTCGATGATGCGGCACCGCCCGACGTTCGCGCCCGGCTCGAGCGCACGCTCGGTGAGGGTGGGAGCGATCGCCGTCTGGGAGTCGATCCAGACGCCGTCCTTATCGGTGCGCGGCGGCTTGTGGTTCCAGAAGCCGTTGCACTCGATCTCGCCCTTGGCCGAGGCCAGGGGCGCGAAGCGGGTGTCACCCGAGCTCTTCCAGTCGACGTACTCGAGATCCATCCACTCCTTGGGATCGATCTCCTTGCCGTACGGGTCGAGGACGACGTAACCGGTCTCCTCGAGAGCCGCGCTCTTGATGTATGCCATGACGGATCATGCCCTTTCTGTCGGTCCAGCGAAGTTTTTACAGGCCCGACTTAGGCAAGCCTACAGAGCGGTTCTGTGGACGCGAATAGACTCGTCGGAGGTTTCCGAGGAGCGTTTTCGAAGAGCATGAGCACCGTCACCCCCGTCATCGCCGCGAACGTCGAGGCCACCGCCGTGAGCACGATCGCCTGGCTCGCGGCATCCGAAACGACCATCGTCGTGCCGGTGTATCAACGCCAGTACCGGTGGGACATCGGAGGCTGCGAGCAGCTGCTGAACGACATCCGCGCCGTCGCGGATGCCGGGGCGGACGACACCCACTTCATCGGCTCGATCCTGTCGACCGCCGCGTCATCCGACGACGAGGGCGCCCATCTCGTGTTGATCGACGGACAGCAGCGCCTGACGACGCTCATGCTCCTCGTCGCAGCTCTGCATCACACGCTGCGCGACGAAGACCCGGTCCTCGCCGCGGAGCTGCTCCGCGTGCTCGTGCGCGACGACGACCCCACGCGCACGAAGCTGCGCCCGCATCGCGCGTGGGCGGAGGTCTTCGAGAGTGTCGTACTCGACCGCCGGGCTCCCGGCGAAGCCGCGCGCCAGTCACGGTTCGACGACAACTACGCGTTCTTCCGCAGCCAGATCCGCGTGGACGAGGCCGCTCATCTGTGGCGCGGACTCACGAAACTCGAGCACGTGTCGATCAGTCTGGGCCCGGCGGCGAACGCGCAGCAGACGTTCGAGAGCCTGAACTCCACGGGAGAGCCGCTCCGCGACCACGAGCTCATCCACAACTACGTGCTGATGGGTCTCACCCACGCCCAGCAGAGCGAGATCGAGAACGACTTCTGGGTGCCGATCGAGCGGGCCACCGGCGAGCAGATCGGCGCGTTCTGGCGGCACTACTTGATCATGCTGACGGGGCGAGAGGTGGCTGTCGCCGGCGAACGCGGCGTCTACGACGCCTTCCGTCATGAGTTCCCCCGCCTCGACCTCGCGACGCTCCGCACCCGCGCGGCCACGTGGCGTCGCTTCGCCGAGATCTACGGACTGCTTCTGGACCCTCGCCGGAGCGAGGATGCCGAGGTCTCACGCCAGATCGAGTACCTCAACACCTTCGGGCGCGGCGTCTATCCGCTCGTTCTGCGGCTGTACCGGGACTACGACGACGGCGAGCTCAGCGCAGACGAGCTCATCGTCTCGCTCGAGCACCTGCAGTCGCTGCTCCTGCGACGCAAGATCGCGGGACTTGCGACCGACCGTCTCGTCGCGCGACTGTGCCGCGCCGCGAGTATCGGTCGCGACGAGCTCGTCCGCGCGATCGCGCGCATCACCCCCTCCGACGAACGCACCCGTGTCGGTCTCAAGTACGGCGACCTCCCGCACCCCAACTATGTTCTGGGGCGACTTGCCGGTACTCCGACGGCCGGACTCGATCTGGAGCACATCGCCCCCGTGGCCCCGTCCGATGATTGGTCTCCGGACGGCAACCGCCGCTGGGCGGAGCTCTCCGACGATGAGCAGAACAGCTTCCGCGCCCTGACGCAGACGCTCGGGAACCTGACGCTTCTCGAGCAACCGCTCGCCGAGCGTGCCTTCGACGCCGCGTTCCCCGCGAAACGCGACGTCTATCGAGCGAGCGACGTGGATCTCAGCCGCGAGCTGGCGACGGTGGATGCCTGGAGCACCGCGGCGATCGCCGCGCGCACAGCGCGCCTGACCGAGCACTTCCTCGAGGTCTGGCGCCGCCCCGCGGTCGTCAGTATCGACGACGACGACCTCACCCCCATCTTGGACGCCAAGAAGCGTCGTGGGTGGCCCCGCGGCTGGGAGCGGGAGTTCGACTACGTCGAGTTCCGCGGGGAGCATTGGGACGTTCCGGATGTGCGGTACCTCTTCAACCGCATCTTCCGGCGGCTGTGGACCGAGTCGGAGGCCTCCCGCCGGAGCGTCATCGACTTCAGCGCCCGCCGTGGCGGCCCGGTG
>QFPD01000235.1 GCA_003248845.1 Microbacterium sp.
ACGGAGGAGCCCACCAACTGGTCGCGTCGCTACAAGGCGAACCTCGAGAAGCTCGCCTCCGGTGACGTGATCAAGGTCTCCGAGGTCGTCCGCGACCTGTGGCGCCGCGATCAGGACCGCGGCCTCTCCGCGGGTGAGAAGCGCATGCTCGCCAAGGCGCGGCAGATCCTCGTCTCCGAGATCGCCCTCGCGCTGAAGGCCGACGAGGAGCACGCTTCGGGCGTTCTCGACGAGGTTCTCGCCAGCTGACGTCGTCGCGGCGTGGCACGTCGCGGTCGGTAGTGTCGGATGCATGACGACACCGCCCGCCCCCCTTCTGCCGACGCCGCAGGCGGCCGTGATCGTGGTCGCCGCCGGTTCCGGCCTGCGCTTGGGCGCGGGCGCGCCGAAGGCGTTCGTCGGTCTCGATGCGCACACGATCCTGCGGCACGCACTCGATCATGTCTTCGCGGGTCCGCTCGCGCAGGTGATCGTCGTCGCGCCCGCCGAGCGCGCGGGTGACGCGCTCACCGAGGCGCGGGCGGCCGCCGGTGGGCGCGTCGACCTGGTCCAGGTCGTCGCGGGGGGTGCGACGCGTCAGGCATCCGTCGCCGCAGGTTTGTCTGCCGTCTGGCCCGACGTGGAGTACGTCCTCGTCCATGACGCCGCGCGAGCGCTCACTCCGCCAGCGGTGTTCACACGGGTGCTCGACGCACTCGAAGGAGGCGCGACGGCGGTTCTGCCCGTCCTCCCCGTGATCGACACCATCAAGCGCGTCGATGGCGCCGTCGTCGTCGAAGCCGTCGATCGCGAGACTCTCGCCGCGGCGCAGACTCCGCAGGGCTTCCGCCGGGCGGTGCTGGATGCCGCGTACGCCGACGCCGCCACCGATCACACCGACGACGCCGCGCTCGTCCAGGCGGCGGGCATCACCGTCGCGACGGTGCCGGGGTCTGAACTGGCGTTCAAGATCACGACCCCCGCGGACCTCGATCGGGCACGCCTCGTCCTCGGCGCATCCGTGGACCCTCTCCCGCACCGCACTGGTGCGGCGATCGTGCCGCGAGTGGGGATGGGCACGGACGTGCACGCCTTCGGAGGTGACGGGACGTTGTGGCTCGCCGGGCTCGAATGGCCGGGGGAGCGGGGCCTGCAGGGGCACTCCGACGGCGACGCCGTCGCGCACGCGATCGTCGACGCCGTGCTTGCGGCGGCCGGTCTCGGCGATATCGGCACGCACTTCGGTACCGCCCAGCCCGAGTACGCGGGGGCGCACGCGCGCACCTTCCTCGCCAGGACGCGTGTGCTCGTCGAGGATGCCGGGTTCACGATCGGGAACGTGTCCGTGCAGGTTCAGGCCAACCGCCCTCGGTTCGCCGGGCGCCGAACCGAGGCCGAGGCGGTGCTGTCCGAGGCCCTCGGAGCACCGGTCACCGTCTCGGCGACGACGACCGACGGGCTCGGCTTCACCGGGGCAGGGGAGGGCGTGGCGGCATACGCGGTCGCACTCGTCGTGCCGGCGGCCGCAGCGCGCTGATCAGGGCGCGGTTCGGAGGGTCGCGGCATCCATCGCCCGCCGTCGGTGCGCAACAGCAAGGCGCCCGGCTGGACACGCCGTGCGGGCGGGCTGTGGGCCGGCGTGTCGCGCACGATCCCTTGCAGTCGGGGCGCGCCCCTGGACGGGATAGGGCGGGTGATCAGAGCTCGCGCGTCATGAAAGTGGAGAGCGGGTCGAGGGCGTACCCCTCGAAGGGGCCGCAGACGGTGAACCCCTCGCTCGCATAGAGCGCACGGGCGGGGATGAAGGCGTCCTCCGATCCCGTTTCGAGCCAGAGGCTCTGGATGCCGCGGGCCCGCGCCTCGGCGACGATGTGTCGCAGCAGCGCGCGCCCGGCTCCCGTGCCGCGGAAGCGGTCGTCGACGCGCATCGATTTGAGCTCGCCGCGCGCGGCGTCGAGCTGGGCGAGCGCGCCGATCCCGACGAGGTCGTCGTCGCGCCACGCGGACCACACCGTGATGCCGGGGGCGGTGAGTGCGCGGAGATCGAGGGCGTGGACGCTCTCGGGTGGCGAGTTCTCGTGCATGCCCGCGAGGTGCGCGGCGATGAGGGCGCGCGTGGCAGCACCGGTCAGGTCGTCGACGATGATCCGCAGGCTCACCCTCCCAGCATCGCCGATCGTCGTTTCCCGGAGGTTTCACCCGGCCCGTGGGGCCGGATGGGGGGTCGGCACGCGGCATCCATCGCCCGCTGCGCGTGCACAGCGGCAAGCCTTTCGGGGCGACACGCCGCGAGGGCGAGGCGGTGCTCGGCGTGTCGCGCGCGATCCCTTGCAGTTCGGTCGGCGACAAGAGAATGGATGCCGGGGCGCGCTCAGCCCTCGACGGCGAACGGAACGGGGTCGCGATGACGCGCCGCGCGGGAACCCCCGGCGAGCAGCGCGAGTCCCGCGGCGAGCACGACGAGGCCGACGACGGCGAGCGCGGAGAGCTGCTCGCCGAGGACGGTGAGCCCGAGGACCGCGGCCGTGAGCGGCTCGCCGAGAGTGAGCGTCGCCGCCGTAGCGGCGGAGAGCCCCTGCAGGCCCCAGGTGAACAGCACGTAGGCGATCGAGATCGTCGCGAGCCCGAGCCACAGCGCCATCGCGAGTCCGCGGGGAGCGGCGAGCCACGACACGTCGACGAACGGCAGCGCGAGGGCGCTGACCACGGCAGAGGACAGCCCCATGCCGCCGACGACGGTGAAGGCGTCCCACCCGGCATCCAGCAGCCGCCGCTGCACGTTCGCGATGACGGCGAAGGACGCTCCCGCGCCGACCGCGCCCAGGACGCCCACCGGGTCGGTGCCCCCCGATCCCGATGCGCCGCCGAGGCCGAGCAGCAGCACGCCGAGCGTCGCGAGCGCCGTCGCGCCGATCCAGGTCGCGCTCGGGAGGCGACGCGTGAGCGCCCATTCGAGCAACCCCGCCAGCACGGGCGCGGACCCGAGCGCGATGACGGTGCTCACGGCGACGCCGTTGCGTGCCGTACCGAGGAAGAAGAGCGGCTGGTAGACCGCGAGACACACTCCCGTCAACGTCATGAGGGCGAACGGTCGGATGCCGGGGCGCGGCCGTTCGCGCATCGGCGCGCGGCGGCGCTCGCGGCGTGCGAGCGCGAAGGCGAGTGCGGCGAGGCCGGCACCGCCGATGACCATCCGCATGACTCCGACCGAGAGAGGTGTCGTGCCGTCGGGCCCCAGGGCTTGAGACGTGCCCGTCGTGCCGAACAGCACGGATGCGAGAAGGACGGCGATCACGTGCAGCACATCACCGTTCTACCGCAACCGCGAGGAGCCGCCGGTAGGCTGGTGCGGTGACGGTCCGGCTTTACGACACTCAGGCGCAGGCGCTTCGCGACTTCGCCCCGCGCGACGAGGCGAACGTCACGATGTACGTCTGCGGTCCGACGGTGCAGTCGGGCCCCGGCATCCATCATCTGCGCGCCGCGCTCGCGTTCGACCTCTGGCGCCGCTGGCTGGTGCGGCGCTACGGCCGTGTGACGTTCGTGCGCAATGTCACCGACATCGATGACAAGGTGCTCCAGAACGCGACGCCGACCGAGCCGTGGTGGGCACTCGCCTACCGGATGGAACGAGAGTTCTCCGCGGCGTATGCCGCCATCGGCATCCTGCCGCCGACCTATGAGCCGCGGGCTACGGCGTCGATTCCGCAGATGCAGGAGCTGATCGCGGACCTCATCGACCGCGGCCACGCGTACGCCGCCGACGGCGACGTCTATTTCGATGTGCGCTCGTGGCCCTCCTACGGCGCGCTGACGCACCAAAGCGTCGACGCCATGGAGCCGGCGGCCGCCGCCGACGAACGGGGAAAGCGCGATCCGCACGACTTTGCCCTGTGGAAGGCGGCGAAGCCCGGCGAGCCCGCGGATGCCGTCTGGGCGTCGCCGTGGGGCCCCGGCCGACCGGGGTG
>QFPD01000236.1 GCA_003248845.1 Microbacterium sp.
GCCGCCAAGGCCCAGGATGCCAAGACGCGGGCTGCCGCGCCGGCGCGCGCTCTCGTCGGGGCGGGTGCCGCGGCATCCGGTGCCGGCGGTGATGTGGTCTCGGTCGCGCAGCTGCGTGCGGAGGAGGCAGCCGCTCTGGAGGCCGTTGAAGCGCGCCCCGCCGCGCGACCGCGGTACGTGTGGGCCCGCATCGGCACCTCGCTGACGGTACTCGGCTTCCTCTTCCACGTCGCCGCCGACATCACGCGCGGCATCGCCGCGGGGCGCGTGCCGTGGTCGAACATGTACGAGTTCGCGCTCACCGGAACGATGCTCATCGTCGCGGTCTACCTCGTCGTGCTCTTCAAGTACGACCTGCGGTTCCTCGGGACCTTCATCACCGGCCTCGTGACGGTCCTGCTCGGCGGCACCGCGATCTGGTTCTACACCACCGTCGTGCCCCTCTCCGACCCGTTGAAGAGCGTGTGGCTCGTCATTCACGTGTTCGTGGCCTCGCTCGCGACGGCGCTTTTCGCGCTCGCCTTCGCACTGTCGGTGACCCAGCTCCTGCAGGCGCGGCGCGAGCGTCTTGCCGTCGCCGCGGAGGAAGCGCGCGGAGCGCAGCAGGCGGATGCCGAAGCATCCACCCCCGCAGACACCGCCCCGGCGAAGACGGGTGCGCGCTTCCTGCGCACGCTGCCCTCGGCCGATGCCCTCGAGTCGCTCGCCTACCGCTTCGCGATCATCGGGTTCATCTTCTGGACGTTCACCCTCATCGCCGGGTCCATCTGGGCCAACGACGCGTGGGGACGCTACTGGGGCTTCGACACAAAGGAAGTCTGGACGTTCGTCATCTGGGTGCTCTACGCCGGCTACATCCACGCGCGGGCAACGCGCGGCTGGCGCGGCACGCGCTCGGCATGGCTGTCGATCGTGGGCTTCTCGGCGGTCATGTTCAACTTCACGATCGTGAACATGTTCTTCAAGGGTCTGCACGTCTACAGCGGACTGAGCTGATCCCACGGCACCCGACGGCGCCCGACCCCGCCGAGGGTGGCGCAATCGCGGGGGTGCACTGCGGCGAGCCCCGCGATCGCGCCACCTTCCCTGGACTGGCTGAGCGCGGGGCGCGAACAGGTGGCGCAGATGGCCGCATCGCGCGTGCGGAACCCCGCGTTCGCGCCCCCTGTTCCGTGTGAACCGGCGCCCGGCGCCCCGTCGCCCCCGCTCGTCGGGGCTACGCGAGCGCAGGTGCCGGTTCGAGCAGCGCCGAGGCCTTCGCGGTGCGGCGCCGCGCGACGGCGATGATCGTCACGACGAACGCGAGTGCGGCCCAGATGATCATGCCGACGAGTCCGGCGCCGAGGCCTCCCGCCGAGGTGAGAGCCGCGAGGAACGCGCCGTACGCAGGGGTCGTCGGCATGAGCGCAGCGATCTGCGTCAGGATGCCGGGGACGGTCGAGACGATCCCGGTCGCCACGGCGAGCACGCCCACGAGCGCCGCGATCCAGCGCCCCGCACCCCCGAACACCGCGACGAGCGCCTGGTTGACGGCGGCGAACGCGATGCCGGCCACGACGGCGAGAGCCGCGAAGGTCCACCATGTACCCGCGTCATAGCCGGCCGCGAACTGCACGACGGCGGCGACCAGTACGCCCTGACCCGCGCCGATCGCGGCGGCGGGCGCGAGGCTGCGCAACGCCAGGAGCGCCGACGGGCGGCGTGAGCTCAGCGCGTAGCGCGGCACGGACTGCAAGGCGATGAACGACGCGAGTCCGCCGAACCACAGCGCGAGCATCGCAAGAAGGGGGATCGCCGACGCCCCGAACAACGTGGTCGACGTGCCCTGTGCCGTCACCGGGTCGGTCACCACCGACGCGAGGTCGGTCGCCTGCTGGTCGGTGTACGACGGCACACTGGATGCCGCGGTCGTGAGTCCGTCGGCCAGCGAGCTCGTTCCGCTCGAGAGTTGACCGAGACCCGCCGCCAGTGCGTCGCCGCCGTCGGCCGCCGTCCCCGCGCCCGTGGCGAGCCGGGAGGCGCCGGCAGCCGACTGCGCGGCCCCGGAGGCGATAGTCCCCGCTCCGGTGGCCAGGCCGTCGGCGCCCGTGGCGAGGTCTCCGGCTCCCGCGGCCGCCTGTGAGAGCCCGCCGGCGAGGCCTGCGATGCCCTGCGAGATGCCGGCCGATCCGGCGGCGAGCTTGGCGGTCGCCGCGGGCAGTTGGTTGATCTGGCCCAGGCCCTCGGCGACCTGCTGCGCGTTGCCGATCAGGTCGTTCACGGACGGGAGAGCGTCCTCGGCCTGCTGCGCGGCGCGGGTGAGTCCCGCGCAGAAGTCGGCCGGGTAGCCGTTCGTCGTGCAGTCGGCAGCGAGCTGCTGCAACTGGGCGACCGTCGCGGCGGCGCTCTGCTGCACGGCGGCACTGTTGTCGGCGACGCCCTGCGCCGCATCGATCACCTGCTGGGGAACGCTGATGCCTTGCGCCTGCGCGGCGAGCTGCTGCATGCCGGCCGCGAGGTCGGCGCTCGGCTGCACGAGTTGGTCGAGGCCGCCGGAGAGCTGGGCGAGTCCGTTCGCCGAACGGTGCGCACCGGCGGCGTAGGTCTGCACGCCCGTGGCGTACTGTGTCGCGCCCGAGGAGAGCTGCCCCAGCCCGTCCGCGAGCGCGCCGGCACCCGTCGAGAGTTGGCGAACGCCGTCGGCGAGTGAGACGGCGCCCGTCTGCGACTGCGCCGCGCCGTCGGCGAGCTGGTGCGCACCGTCGGCGGCCGTCCCGAGCTGATCGCCGAGGGTCGTGAAGCCCAGGAAGACGTTCTCGAGGTACACGCTCGACAGCTGCTGGCCGAGGACGGATGCCGCCGCCTGAGCGACCTGCGTCGTGATCGCCTCGTCGACGATGCGGCTGTCGGGCGAGGTCTGTGCGGTGATCGTCGCCTTCTCCGGGGTGCCGCCCGATCCGTCCGACGCGGCGGCCGTCGAGGTCGCCGCGGCGGAGAAGTTCGCAGGAATCGTGATGACGGCGTCGTAGGTTCCGTCGGCAAGGCCCGTCGCGGCATCCTCGATGTTCGAGATCGTCCAGTCGAGGTTCGACGGCAGGTCGTCCGATCCCTTCACGAGCCCCGCCGTCAGTTGGCGCCCGAGGGGCACGTACTGTCCGTTCACGGTGACCGGCTCGTCGTTGTTCACGACCGCCGCGCGCATGCCGTCGAGGCGTTCGACCGGGTTGTACAGCGCGGCGACGAGGATGCCGCCGATGACGACCGGCAGCAGCAGCACACCGATCAGGGTCAGCCAGGTCACGGGACGGCGCGAGCGGGCGCGTTCGAGGGGGAGGGTCATGAGATCACCTGCGTTGACGGAATGAGGGGAGTGAGAGTGAGAGATGCCACGTCCGGCCGGTGCGCGTCGGCGAGCAGCCCGAGCGCGGGGCCGTCGTGACGGGCCGAGGCGACGACCGTGAGGCGAGCGCCGTCGTCGCCCTGGCGCTGGGCGACGGCGATCGCGGCGTCGCGCAGCAGCGCCGCCGCCTGGTCGCGCTCGGCGCCGGCGAGCGTGTCGAGCCCGTCGATCGCGACCAGCGTCGTGCCGCCGCGCAACGCCCGTCGCAGTTCACGCAACGGATCGGCGGCGCCGGCGAGGAGAGCCACGCCGACGTGCGCACGCACCCAGGCACCGCGGCCCGGGAGCAGGTGCCCCGCGACGCGCAGGAGTCCGGCGCTCGGATCGATGCGCCCCGCCGTCATCAGGACGAAGGCGCGTGCCGCACGCGGGTCGGCCGCCGTCACCAGAAGCGTGTCGCCGTCGGCGACGCGGAAGGTGGCGCCGGAGAACAGTTCCACCTCGCCGACGCCGCGACCGCCTTCGACGCGCACCGCGACGTCCTCGCCCACGAGGGGCGCGCGCGACCCGGGTTCGGGCCAGTCGGCGAGGGCGAGCTCGCGCTCGACGGGCGGCATCCACCACGCCTTCTCGCCGAGGAGGGCCATCATCGCGGGGCCGAGCGTCATGCGCACCAGGAAGGCGTCCACCGCGATGCCCACGGCGAGTCCGAGCGCGATCGGTTTGATCGATGTATCTCCCTCTGGCACGAACGCGGCGAACACGGCGAACATGATGACGTCGGCGGCGCTCACGACGCGGGCGGACGCGGTGAAGCCGCTGCGCACGGCGGCCACGGCGGTGTGTCTGTCGGCGCGCCCGCGGCGTGCGCGGCGCGTGTGCACGTAGTCCTCGCGCATGCGCGAGACGAGGAAGACCTCGTAGTCCATCGCGAGTCCGAAGAGGACTCCCATGAGGATGATCGGCATGAACGAGATGACGGGGCCCGTTCGGGTCACGTGCAGCGCGTCGGCGAGCCATCCCCACTCGAAGACGGCTGCGACGACACCGAAGGAGGCGAGGATCGACAGCAGGTACCCCACGGTCGCCTTCAGCGGCACCCAGATCGACCGGAACACGATCATCAGGAGGATGAACGACAGCCCCACCACGAACAGTCCGAAGGGCAGCAGGGCGGCACCCAGGCGGTCGGAGATGTCGATCGCGATCGCCGTGAAGCCGGTGACCTTGAGGTCGACGCCGTACTTCTCGAGCCACTCGTCGTGG
>QFPD01000237.1 GCA_003248845.1 Microbacterium sp.
CACCGTCGTGAAGAAGACGGTGGATGCCTCGGGCAACACGATCGACGCGCAGGCAGGTGGCTGGACCTTCACCGGCACGACACCGGGTGGCAGCTACATCGAGACCCCCGGCGGCAACGTCGGAACCCTCGCGCAGACCACGCCGTCCTCGGGTGCGAGCAAGGGCGCGGTCAACTACTCCCTCGACCTCTCGGGCGGCACGGCACGCACTCTCAACGTCGTCGAGACCGTCGCGGGCGGATTCACTCCCGACAGCGTGACCTGTACCGGCGCGACGCCGAGCGGCACCGCAGGCAACTTCTCGGTTTCGGTGAGCGCGAACGCCATCATCAGCTGCACGGTCGTCAATAAGCAGACGACGGGCAAGTTGACGCTCAAGAAGGTGGTGGATGCCGGGTCGTCCGGCAGCACCGCCACGACGGCGGACTGGACCCTCACGGGAACCGGCCCGACGGCGGGCGTCTCGGGCAAGACGGGCGATGCTGCGATCACGAACAAGGTCGTGCTGACGGGGGACTACGCGCTGTCCGAGGTCGGTCCCGCGGGCTGGACGCCGTCGGCGTGGACCTGCACGGGCGGCACTGTCACGCCCGGGGGTGTGGTGACGGTGGCGAAGGACGCGAACGTGACCTGCCAGATCACGAACACGGCCGTCATGCCGGAGATCACGCTCGTCAAGGTCGTCGACCAGGGGGCGAGCGGCGGGTCGGCCGCGCCGACCGCGTGGACCCTGAGCGCGGCGCCCGCGACGGCGAATCAGACGCCCGGTGTCACGGGCACGATGGGGGCGGCCGCCGTCACGAACAAGGCCGTCAAGGTCGGCCAATACAACCTCAGCGAGTCGGGCGGACCCGGCGGGTACACGACGACGAACGTCTGGACGTGCACGAACTCGGGCACGGGCACGTTCACGCAGACGAACACGAGCGTCACCGTGAACCCGGGCAACAAGATCAGCTGCTCGATCACCAACAGAGCCGTCGCACCCAAGCTGACCCTCGTGAAGAGGATCGTCTCGGCAGGCGGCGTCGTCGACCCGGCGACCTCGTGGCAGCTCACGGCCGCCGGCGCGCCCGGGTGGGTCGCGGCAACGACGGGAACGGTCGCAACGGCATCCACAGCGACGCAGAACGTGAAGGCGAACACACCGATCACGCTCGGCGAGGCCGGACCGACGACGGGGTACAGCCCCAGCGCCTGGTCCTGCGACTCCGGGGTCACCCCCTCTACGGGCGGGGTGATCTCCCTCGCGCTCGGGCAGAACGTGACCTGCACGATCACGAACACGCAGGCACCGGCGAAACTCACCGTCGTCAAGAAGGACATGGGCGAGACCGTCCTCGAGGGTGCGACGTTCCAGCTGTGGCGCGAGACGAACGGCACCACCGGACTGCAGACCCTCGCCGACCAGCTCGTGGCGACCGTATCCGCCGGTACCTACAACTGGACGAACCTGGCCTGGGGCACCTACTACCTCGTCGAGACGGTGCCGCCGGCGGGCTACGACCTGGCGACGCCTGCCACGCAGGAGGTGGTTCTGGGTGCTGCCCACACCAGTGCCGCCGCGGTCGTGACCTTCCACAACCCGCGCTCGACGGGACAGCTCACGATCAAGAAGCTCGTGAACGACCCGAACAGCGGCTACAACGGCGCACCGGGCAAGACCTTCACCGGGACGTACGACTGCGGCACGGGATACACGGGGAACTTCTCCGTGACGATCGCGACGGGTCAGACGATCAGCGGCATCCCGGCAGGGAACACCTGCACGGTGCAGGAATCCGCACCGAGCGGCGGGCTCCTGAACGACTCGTTCTCGTGGGGTGCCGCGACCTACGACCCGTCGCCCGTGAAGATCGTGGCGAACCAGGCCGTCACGCTGACGATCACGAACCCGGTCGTCCAGTCGTTCGGGTCGCTCACCGTCAGCAAGACGATCGTGGGAACGCCGTCCGGTTTCACGGGCACGTTCACCGGCACCTGGCAGTGCTCGTTGACCAACGGCGCGTCGCCGACGGGAACGTGGAGCATCGCGTTCGCGAACGGCTCCCCGGCGGCGACCCAGTACAGCGGTTCGGGTGACCACACCAAGATTCCGCTCAACTCCTTCTGCACCGTGTCGGAGAACACGGGTGCGCTGCCGCCGTTCGCGGACGGCTCGTATTCGTGGAAGTCGTCGTCGGTCTCGCCGTCGGGCCAGACCAAGATCACCTCGACCACGACGCCCGTCGCCTTCACCGTGACCAACACGGCGCAGCGTACGTCGCTCCAGCTCGTGAAGGTCATCTCCAACACCCACGGCGGGACGGTCACCGACCCGACGAGATGGAACGGTCTCCTGCAAGCCCAGAAGAGCGGCTCGGGTGCGGTGACGTTCGACCACCAGCAGGTCCAGTACGTGCCGAGCGGCACATACGCGATCAGCGAGCTGTCGGGCGGACCCGCGGGGTACGAGCTCAGCGGCATCCGGTGTTCCATCGACAACGGACCTTTCTCGGCCGGCGCGAATGTCGTGATCCCGGCGGGCAGCGCTGCGGTCTGCCAGCTCACGAACACCGACGTCGCCCCGAAGCTGACCCTCGTCAAGAAGGTCGACAACAAGAACGGCACCGGGTCGGCGACCCCCGACCAGTGGCTGCTCACCGCGGCCGCGGGCAGCAACCCGCCGGCCGTCAGCGGGAACGGCACGGCCACGGGACCGGTCGTGGGTGGCACGACCTACACGCTCAAGGAGCAGAACGGCCCCTCCGGCTACACGCCGGGGCTGTGGAGCTGCGTCGTCACGGGAACGCAGACGCCGTTCCCGATGGCCGGGGACAACGTCACGCCGGTCGTCGGCAAGGATCTGACGTGCGAGATCACCAACACGGCGATTCCGGCGACGGGGACCGTGGCCAAGTCGGTCACCTCCACGACACAGCAGGCGAACGGGTCGTGGCAGATCACCTACGACGTCGTCGTCACGAACAACTCGTCGACCTCGACCTACTTCTACAGCCTGACGGATGCGCTGTCTCTCGGAGCCGGCATCACACCGACGGCGGCGTCGTGGACAGGGCCCGGCGGGACATCCGGCACGTTCGTCCTCCCCGCCGGCACAGCGACGCTCGCGTCCAGCGCGTCGCTCTCGGCGGCGACGCACACGCACACCTACACGGTGACCGTCACCGCGACGGTCTCGAACGCCGCCTCGACGGCGCCGACGAGCGTCTGCACGTCCACCGAGCCGAAGCGCGCCTTCCGCAACACGGCCACGATGACGTCGGACGGCACGCCGACCACGGTGGACGCGTGTGCCCAGCCGTGGTTCCCGACGGTCACCAAGACCGCCGGCACGCCGACGCAGAACCCGGATGCCTCGTGGAACATCTCCTACACGGTGACCGCGGCGAACCCCGGCACGGGTCCGCTGCAGACGACGCTGAAGGATGCCTTCCCGGCGGCTCCGTCCGGCTGGTCGTACGCCCCTGCGACGTGGCAGGTCACCGCGGTCGGCTCCGCGCCCGCGCCCGTCTCGAGCACCTACACGCCCGGCACGACGGGCACGATCTTCACGGGGACGCTCCCGGCCAGCACCTCCTACGCCTACACGGTGAGCGCGAAGCTCGTGCCGTCCGCCGCGGCGGTCGCGCTCGGCTCCTGCGAAGCGGGCGCCGGACTGAGGAACACCGCGACGGTCACATCCGGTGACGTGACACGGGACCAGACCGCCTGCACCACGGTGAAGACCCCGCCGGTCGTCGTCGCGAAGTCCGTCACAGCGACGCAGCAGCTCGCCGACGGTACCTGGCAGATCGACTACTCCATCGCGGTGACGAACACCGACCCCACCGTCGCGACCGTCTACACGCTGACCGACCTGCCGCAACTGGGCACGGGCTTCACCGTCGTCAGCGGCACATGGGGCACTGCTCCCGTAGC
>QFPD01000238.1 GCA_003248845.1 Microbacterium sp.
ACGACGGCGGCGAAGGCCACCACCGCGAGCCAGAGGACGATGACCCGCCCGCGGGACAGACGCGCCAGTCGTGCGGCGGCCGCATCGAACACTCCGGCCTGCGCGGCGAGCTCCGCGACGATCGTCACAGCCACGACGAACAGCAGGATCGGCCACACACGATCGCCGATCTCCAGCGCGGCATCCAGCGGGAGGAGTCCGAAGACGACGGCTGCGCCGCCCAGGAGCAGCAGCACCGCTCCGATCACGGCAAGCACCACGGCATCCATCATGGACCCTCCTCGACCAGTCCCGTGCGGCGATAGACTGCAGACATGGGACAGAGCCGGATCAGCGCCTTCGCGACTGGCACGCGCGAGCCCGGTATGCGAACGATCTGGGCCTGAGCGGGCAGGGCGTGCGGCGCCCGAAGCTGAGCATCCCATCCGATCCACTTTTCTGGAGACCTTCCCTTGACTGATGTCTCACCCGCGGCGGACGTGTCGTACCCCGCCGACGGCTTCACCCTGTTCCCCGACCGCTCGGCCGTCGCGCTGCGTGTCGACGGCGAGCTGAAAGACCTCGCGACCGTCGTCGCGGCGACCGACGTCGTCGAGCCGGTCACGGTCGACAGCCCCGACGGGCTCGCTATCCTGCGGCACTCGACGGCGCACGTGCTCGCGCAGGCGGTCCAGCGCATCCGCCCCCAGGCGAACCTCGGCATCGGCCCGCCCATCACCGACGGCTTCTACTACGACTTCGGTGTCGCCGATCCCTTCACACCCGAAGACCTCAAGGCGATCAAGAAGGAGATGGAGCGGATCGTCCGCGAGAACCAGCGGTTCGTTCGTCGCGTCGTCACCGAGCACGAGGCGCGTGCCGAGATGGCGGACGAGCCGTTCAAGCTCGAGCTCATCGGCCTCGCCGGCGGCCCCGGCGCGGGTTCGACCGAGGGCGCGTCTGTGGAAGTCGGTGGCGGCGAGCTGACGATTTACGACAACGTCACCCGCGACGGCGAGACCGCCTGGCGCGACCTCTGCCGCGGCCCGCACGTGCCCTCCACCCGGCTCGTCGGGAACGGCTGGGACCTCACCCGCATCGCCGGCGCCTACTGGCGCGGCAGTGAGAAGAATCCGCAGCTTCAGCGCATCTACGGCACTGCCTGGCCCACCAAGGACGAGCTGCGCGCGTACCAGCAGCGCCTCGAGGAGGCCGCCAAGCGCGATCATCGCAAGCTCGGCAAGGAGCTCGACCTGTTCTCGTTCCCCGAGGAGATCGGGTCGGGGCTTTCCGTCTGGCACCCTAAGGGCGGCATCGTCCGGGGCGAGATGGAGCAGCACGCGCGTCGGCGGCACATCGCGGGGGGCTACACCTACGTCTACACCCCGCACATCTCGAAAGAGGACCTCTTCGTCACCTCGAACCACCTCGTGACGTACAAGGAGGGCATGTTCCCCCCGATCGTCATGGACGAAGAGCGGGATGCCGAGGGCAACATCACCAAGGCTGGTCAGGACTACTACCTGAAGCCCATGAACTGCCCGATGCACATCCTCATCTACAAGGAGCGGGCCCGCAGCTACCGCGACCTGCCGATGCGCCTCGCCGAGAACGGCACGGTCTACCGCAACGAGCTGTCCGGTGCCTTGCACGGCCTCACTCGTGTGCGCGGATTCACGCAGGACGACTCGCACCTCTTCGTCACCGAGGATCAGCTGGAGACCGAGGCGACGCGCGTCCTGGAGTTCGTCATCTCGATGCTGCGCGACTTCGGCCTCGACGACTTCGAGCTCGAGCTGTCGATGCGCGACGACGAGAAGTCGAAGTGGATCGGGTCGGACGAGTTCTGGGAGTACTCGACGAATGCGCTCCGCAACGTGGCCGTGGCATCCGGTCTCAAGCTCACCGAGGTCCCCGGCGAAGCCGCGTTCTACGGGCCGAAGATCGACCTCAAGACCCGCGATGCGATCGGCCGCACCTGGCAGTTGTCGACCGTGCAGGTCGATCCGAACCTGCCCGAGCGCTTCGGGCTGGAGTACACCGGACCCGACGGCGAGAAACACCGCCCGATCATGATCCACCGCGCGCTGTTCGGCTCGATCGAGCGCTTCTTCGCGATCCTGCTCGAGCACTATGCGGGGGCATTCCCGGTATGGCTCGCGCCTGTTCAGGTCGTCGGCATCCCTGTCGCGGACGACTTCGCTCCGTACCTCGACGACATCGTGGAGCGGCTGCGCGAGCGCGGCGTGCGCGCGGAGGTCGACCACTCCGCCGACCGGATGCCGAAGAAGATCCGCACTCATACGACGCAGAAGGTGCCGCTGCAGTTGATCGCGGGTGAGCAGGACCGATCCGCGGGCACGGTCTCGTTCCGCTTCCGGGACGGGTCGCAGACCAACGGCATCCCGGTCGATGAGGCGATCGAGAAGATCGTCGGGGCGATTGCGGCGCACACGCTCGTCAACACCGCGGAGGACCTCGCGTGACCGATCGGGACGCCCCTGACGCGCCCTGCCCCGACCTCGAGCAGGCGGCGGAGTTCGCGGGTGTCCCGGACGGCTTCCAGCGGCTGTGGACGCCGCACCGGATGGCGTACATCAACACCGGCGCCGACGCGCTGCGGGGGAGCGGGTGCCCCTTCTGTGCGGCGCCGCAGAAGACGGATGCCGACGGCTTGATCGTCTACCGCGGAGTCACGTCGTACGCTCTCCTGAATCTGTTCCCGTACAACTCGGGACACCTGCTCGTCTGTCCGTACCGACACATCGCGACCTACGACCAGGCGACGTCCGAGGAGGTCGCCGAGATCGGTGCGGTCACGCAGACCGCCATGCGGGTGCTTCGGCAGGTCAGCAATTGCGACGGGTTCAACATCGGTATGAATCAGGGCGCGGTCGCCGGCGCGGGCGTCGACGAGCACCTGCACCAGCACGTCGTCCCGCGGTGGGGGAGCGACGCGAACTTCTTCCCGATCATCGCGCGGACCAAGGCGCTGCCGCAGCTGCTCGGCGATGTGCGCGAGGCCGTGGCATCCGCCTGGCCCCCCGCCTGAAACGAGCACCGCCGAAACGGCATGCAGCGCGCGGCGCGCCGGGGTGTCTGCCGCGCTGCATGCCGTCTCGGGTGACCGGGTGGCCGGGATCGCGCTCAGCGCACGCGCGTGACGGCGAACTGCTCGCGCGGGTGCGCGTAGTACTCCTGCGCCTCGACGAGCTGCAGTTCGCGCTGTCCGGAATCGTAAGTGAGCTGCAGCAGGTCGTAGACGCTCGAGACCGTCTTGGCGAGAGCGGACGCCGCGTCGCCCGATGAGCGGTAGTGCGCCGTGAAGAGCGCCGCGGTGACATCGCCCGACCCGTTGGCCTTCATGGGGATGTGCGGGGTCTGCACCATCCATGCGCCCGCGTCGTCGACGGCGAGCATCTCGATCGTTCCTTCGGGGCGGTCGGGGCGCTCGACGCTCGTGACGAGCACCGTCCGCGGTCCCATCGCGCGCGCGGCGTCGACGGAGGCGAGCGTCGAGTCGAGGTCCCCGGGCTCCGTTCCGGTGAGAAAGCCCAGCTCGAACTGGTTCGGCGTGATGATGTCGGCGTTCGGCACGACCCGCTCGCGCAGCAGAATCGGGATGGCGGGCGCCACGAAGCATCCGCTCTTCGCGTTGCCCATGACCGGATCGCACGAGTAGACGGCATCCGGGTTCGCCGACTTCACCCGCGCGACGGCGTCGAGGATCACGTCTCCGATGCCGTCGCTGCCCTGGTAGCCCGACAGCACGACGTCGATCTCGCCGAGCACACCGCGCTCCTCGATGCCGAGGATGACGTCGCGGACGTCATCGGGTGAGATGAGGGGACCCCGCCACGCACCGTACCCGGTGTGGTTCGAGAAGTTCACGGTGTAGACCGGGAGCACCTCG
>QFPD01000239.1 GCA_003248845.1 Microbacterium sp.
CGCTGCTCCTCGTGCCGCGGGGCGATGCCGTCGGGGTCGAGTTCCGCTTCAGCGTGCGCGAGGAGGCGACTCAACTCGTCGGCGCGCAGCCCCGGCGCGCGCCGCACGAGCACGCGTTCCGCGTCGTCGAGCATCGCGGCATGCACGCGCCCGGCGAGGCGGTCGAGCAGACGGACGATCGCGTGCGACGACGTGATGCTGAGCGTCGACGCGGCGACCGCGGCGGCGACGTGCGGGTGCTTCGGCGGGAGCGTCTCGCCGGTGAGCGAGGCGCGGGGCGCTGTCGCCTCACCGACCTGGACGAGCTTGATCGCCTCGCCGACACTCGACCCCGTCGTCGCCTGGATCAACGCGACGGGCGTACGGAAGCCCTGCTTCTTCGCGAGAGAGTCGCGACCGAGCTCCGTGCGCGACTGCCGCGCGATCTCCGCGGCGACGGGCATGAAAGCGGCATCCACCTGGCGCTTCAGCGCCCCGAAAGCGGCATTGACCTGCAGCAGTTCGTTGGCGGTCAGAGACTCGGGCGATCGGCCGCCACCGGCGGCGTCGAGCGCGGCGAGGGCCTGCGCGATGCCGGCGAGCGGGTCGATGTCCATACTTCATCGTAGTACAGATGTTCGAATAGGGGAAGAGGCAATCGAATTTTTCTTCGAGATCGTTTCGAAGGTGGGCGACGTAGCCGCGGATGCCTCGAGCCCCCCAGCTCGAGGCATCCGCGGGTCTGACACCCCCCCAGCGGATGTCAGACCCTGAAGACGGTCTTTCGGGTCGCCGTCTTCAGAACACCGGTGGCCGCCGTAGCGACCTGCACGTGCCACTCTGCCGAGCGGACCTCAAGAAACCCGCGAGCACAGCGCAAGATTGCCGCAAGATCCCGCCAGAACGGCCGAATCCGCCCGCCGACCACCCGAGCTCACCCGCGCTCACCCGCAGACGCGAGGTAGCGCGAGAGCGAGATGTCGCGGCCGGTGGTGCCGCTCTGCCTCCCGGTGAGGTACCGCCACAGCGCCGCCCCGGCGGGCGGCGCGACCCGCACCATTGTGATGCCCTCGTCACGCAGCGCCGTCGCGGTCTCGCGGTCGAGACGCTGGTCGGGCGGGGCGGGCCGCCAGTGGGCATCGAGGTAGATCTCTGCGATACGTGGTGGCCGCGATCTGCTCATCAGCTCTCCTTGCGCGTGCGTCCACATCATCGGCTCACCCGCCGCGACGTGCCCCGCGAGCGGAGCGCAGCGCTGCGGGGGCTCCGTTTCCCAGAACGGAGCGATACGTGAAGCCGGTCCCAGCCGGCGTTCGGTTTCATTGTGGCTGATGGCGCGGCGCGACACTCCCGCCGAAACGAAGAGCTACCCGACATCAACTGATTCGTCCCCGCGCCGGCTCGACGCCTCCGTGGTCGCTTTCTCAGGTGCAGTGCGACGCTCCAGTCCTTCCGCCCGCGGGTTTCCGCGCTCACCCCCGCCGCCGCGCCCGCACGGCTCCTGAGAAAGTGCACATCACTCCGGCGACTGCGGCACCATTTCCCCACCCCAGCGGCACCACTTCGCGCAAGCGCGGGGACCACCCACCCCGCACAGATCGCCTAGATGCCGTCGTTGACGGTGCGCGCGTGCTCAATGTACTCATCGGTCACGATGTCGCTGACCATCTCGCCGACGCCGGTATGCACGGGGTCGGCGTAGGTTCCGCCGAGGATGCACTGGATGTACCCCGGTCCGTAGCTGTTCGACGCCGGGATCAGCACGAGCCAGTGCGGCTCGACGGTGCGGTCGTAGACCTGCGCCGCCCCGGTGGGCACGAGGCTCTCCCCCGCGCCCGCGTATTCGTCGTGCAGCCGCAGACACACCTCGACCGCCTGGTCGCCCGTCATCTCCCCCGCGGATGCCTCCGCACTCGCCGTCGGCGTCGCTGACGGCGAGGGGGATGCCGAGGCTGTCGCCGTCGCGCTGGGCGCCGCCGTCGCGGTGCGGGTGGCGCTCGGCGTGGGCGTCGGCGCCGGCGCCGGGCCCGCGCACCCCGTGAACCCGACGGAGGCAACGATCAGCGCCGCGACGGCGAGGCCCTTCCCCCTGAAGCTCATGTGCAGATCCTAAGGCGCGGTCATGGCCCGTGGTCGAACTTGGCTAGCGCCGCGGAGCCGTGGCCGCGACGCTCTCCCGCGCGTCGTCCTCTGCCGACGCGATCGCGCTTTCGACCCATGAGGCGAGGCGCCACGAGGGTACGCGGAAGAGGCGCGCGATCGCGCTGACGGGGTAGCCCGCCTCGAGCACGGCGGCGACGGCGAACTGCTGCATCGAGGCGAAGTCACGCCCCGCGAGCGCGCCCGCGCGCAGGTCGTTGAACGAGCGCGGTTCGGCGACCGGGGGCGGGGCCGCAACGCGCGGAGCCTCCGCGGCCGCCGGCGCTCCACCCGCCACACCGACCGGCACCCCAACCGGCGCCCCAACCGGCGCCCCGGTCTCGCGCACGCCTGTCGCCGGCGGCCCGACGGCCACCCCCGCATCCGGGTCCACCACGGCGCCCGCGCCGGCACCCGCACCCGCCCCGGCATCCGCCCCCGCACCCGCACCACCACCGTGATAAGCGGCGAGCTGGTTCTGCCCGTAGCTGACGATCGCGTCCTCGATCAGCTTCCGCAGTTCGACGTGTGCGCGCCGCCGGCGCCGGATGAGGGGCAGTCCCACGAGCGGAATGACGAGCACGAGCAGCCAGAGCCACATCATGGGGTGGTTGTTGAGGAAGGTGACGAACTCCGACTCGAATGTCCACGCGCTGAGGTCGAGGTCGCTCGTCGTCGCGGTGCTGCCCGCGCCGACGAACACGGGGTCCTGACCGCTGCCGGTGATGCGCGCGCCGGTCACGGTGACGCGCGAGTCGTCGACGACCTCGACGGGATGCCCCACATCGACGCCCACGGCGCCGCCGGTGATCGTGCCACGCGAGTCGCTGACGCTCACGCCGCGCCCGTGGCCGTTCACCGCGGTATCGCTGACGGAGAGATCGCGGACGCGCTGCGACACCGCGAGGCCCGCACCCGTCGTCGACGACAGCGTCGAGCCGGTGACGGTCACCGCGTTCGCGGGCCCGACGATGCGCACAGCAAGCGACGAACCCTCGACCGCCGCTCGATCGACGGCGGCCTTGTCGGTCTCGAGGAGCAGCACCCCACCCTCGGCGGCGTCGCTGATCTTGACGTCGGTGAGGGTGTAGTCGCTCGGCCTGAGCGTGAGATATCCGCCGGGTGTGGGTCCGGTGGCGAGGGGTGATCCGTCGATGCGGATGCCGTGGCCTCCAGCCCGCGTGATTGTCGACCCCGTGATGGCGATCTTCTGCGCGGCGCGGTCGACGATGATGCCGTCGCCGGCGACGTCGCTTACGCTCGTCTGATCGACCGTGACGTCCGACGACCCCGAGACGACGATGCCGTCGTCGTCCGCGCCGGTCACGGTCACCTGCGAGAGGGTCGACGCGAGCACGCCCGACAGGTAGACCCCGTAGTGGGTGCTGGCGATGCTCGTGCGGACGAGCTGCGCAGACCCGAGGCCCGTGGCCGACGAGGTGACCGCGATGCCTCCGGTGCGACCGCTCCAGAAGCCGAGCGAGTTGAACCGCACATCGGTCGTGGCGAGCACCCCGTCGTGGACCCGCACGTAGGCGCGCCCGTCGGAGAGGTCGGCGTCGGCGGTGCCGGCGGCATCCGTCACGCCCATGACGGTGAGGGGGGCGTCTTGCGCGCCGCTGAAGGTGAGCACGCCGCCCCACGCGACGATGCTGGCGAAGCCGTCGGGCGCGCTGTGCAGGCGCAGGGTGGCGCCGGGCGCGTCGATCTGCAGCACGGCGCCCGAACGGACGAGCACGGAGCGGACGAGCGTGAAGAAGCCGTTCCC